>JAYYQC010000303.1:0-6661 GCA_036128675.1 Myxococcota bacterium
ATACTCTGGCCCACGTCGAGTTTGCCTACGTGACGTGCGGCAACATAGCCATAACGGAGGTCAGCCCACTCTTGGTCGGAGGGCTCTCGATTGGTTAGGACGCCGGATGGTGCCAAAATCTCCGGTAAGAGTCGGGTGGAATCAATAATCTGGATTGCGTTGCGCTCAAACTCGGCGGCCAGTGCTCTTAGCATTGAGTCGTCGCGTCGCAAAAGAGTTCGACTTAAGAGCCGCATCGCCGTGAAATCAGGGCGGGCTCCAGAAAAGAGCTTAGTCTTTTGAACGCCTCCGGCCATCGCAGCCTCGTGGACGTGTGTACGCTTAAAATGAGCAATCATTTTTCCAAGCTGGCCGACGCGAACCCAGCATACGTCCGGGAGGAGGTCATTGATAATTGGGTCAGTCTCTCCGACCATCGCCACGGCAACGACTTTGATGGAGCGGGCCTGGGCTGCTTCGATAAAGAGCTTTGGAAAGACGCCATTTCCCGCAATGAGGCCGAGTGTCTCGATTGAACTCATAAGTCTACGTTGGCTCGCGCTTCAGATGCCACGGGGGCAACACCTCGCTGTGTTGCATCGATGAATGATTGCCAACGCTTGAGTGCAGCGAGGTCGTGTAGAGCCAGTCGCTTGGCAATAACCGTCTTCATCGCGTCGCCTGAGGTCTGCATTTCTTTGAATGTGTCGCGGAGCTCTCTAATATCGGACCGATCCCAGCCAGCGCGCTTCAGCCCAACCAAGTTTAACCCGATATGCATTGCGCGGTCACCTTGCACGGTTGCATAAGGAAGAACGTCTCGAGACACCATTGAACCGGCCGCAATGAAGGCGCGCTCGCCGATGTTCACAAACTGATGAACGCCAGCAAGGCCGCCAACAATTGCATGGTCATGGATGGTCACATGTCCGGCAACGCTTACAGAGTTTACGATGATTACACCGTCCATTAAGCGACAGTCGTGAGCGATATGTGCGTATGCCATTATGAGACAGTCTTCGCCGACGATAGTTTTTAGCCCCCCGTGTTCGGTGCCGATATTTATGGTGACCCCTTCGCGGATGGTCGTCCGTGCTCCAATATGAAGCTCAGCTGGCTCGCCATTAAACTTGAGGTCTTGAGGTACGCCGCCGATCCGTGCGTAAGGATGGATGACTACGTTCTCGTTAAGTGTCGTACGGTTTTCGACGGTCGCATGCCCCTGGATTACGCACCCTGGTCCGACTTTGACATGATCGCCGATAATTGCAAATGGTCCAACCTCGGCCGTGGAATCGATCTCTGCCTTGGGGGAAACGATTGCGCTAGGGTGGATGCTCATGTGTCGCTCTCCGAATCCTCAGGCTTCTCTAAGCTTTTTGACAGTTTTTTCAGGTTGCGCCGGATGCTGGGTAGCTCGCCTCGAAGCGCAGAGTATTTGAGCCATTCACGGTGTGGCATCGCGGGTGTGCCACTAAAAACACCCGGGCCTTTAATGGTCTTAGTCAGTGCGGCGCGGGCACCGAGCATCACATCGTTTGCCACCTCGATGTGTCCAACAATACCTACCTGGGCCCCAGCGACCACTCTGTCCCCAAGCTTCGTACTACCCGCGATCCCCGATTGAGATACAATTACGCAATCTTTTCCGGTCTCGACGTTGTGGGCAATTTGAACCAGGTTGTCGACCTTTGTGCCCTTGCCTATGCGCGTTTCTCCGAATGTGGCGCGGTCGATGGTTGTGTTGGCACCGATCTCAACATGGTCTTCCAAGACGACGATACCAATCTGCGGAATCTTGTGCCGTGTCCCTTCGTTGTCAGGCGCGTAGCCAAATCCATCGCTTCCGATCACTGCGCCAGCTTGCAGGATGACGCCGTCGCCCAGTCGACAACGTTCCAAGACTTTGGCACCGGGGTGGATCTCAACATTTTCACCAATGATTGCATCCCGACCGATGAACGCTTGGCTGTGAATGACAGTCCCCGAGCCAACTGTGGCACCTCGGTCGATTCGCGCAAGCGGTGCGACGGTAACCTCCGACGCTAAAGTTGCCTGCGGATCGATGGATGCCTCCGGCGAGATTCCAGCGGGTATTGGGGGGCTAATGAGCGCCTTTGCCAATGTTGCCATGGCGAGGTAGGGCAGGTCACAGAGTAGGACTGTACCGTCGTAACCTTTAGGTCGGTTCTTGGCGATGAGGACGCGGGCTTGTGTTGTAGCGGCCAGTGCTTCGTATTTCGAGTTCGCTAAGAACGTGACATCGTTCGCGGAGGCTGCATCCAGCCCTTTGAGTCCGACCAGCCCATCAACCTCGGGGCCATCAGCCTCGGCCCCGACGAGTTCTGCCACCCAACCAGAGGTGAATGCAGTGGATGAATCTGAGGATGTCATGAGACGACCGGTACCTCCCATGATTGAGACTGCCGGCTTTTGAACGCTAGGACAATTACTTGTGACGCTTGTTGTATTCAGCAATCACCTGGTCGGTGATGTCCATGTGGCGCTTGTGATAGAGAACGCCCTGAGCGATATCGAGAACCATGGTATAGCCTTCACGGTCGCCGATAGCACCAATCACCGAGCGAACTTTCCGCTGGAGGTCGACCGTTACTGACTGCTCTTTTTCCATCATTACCATCTGAAGACGTCGAACATCTTGCTGGATCTGGATATATGCGCTCTGAAGCTCACCTTCTATCTTTTGTCGTACATCCGGCTTCATCATCGGCGCCTTTTTGTCGAAAGCTTCTTTCTGTTTGATGAAGCTCTGTTGCATTGATTCGACTTGCTGCTTCGATTTTGCGAGGTCCGCTTGGAGTTTGCCTTGAGCCTTCTTGGCGTCCTTAACCTCTCGCATGATACGCGATGAGTCGACGTAAGCGACCTTAAAGTCTTTGGCGGCGACCGCTGAAGTTGACAGTGTTGTAAGTGCGACGAGTACGATTCCCCAAAGGCGCATAATCTTCTCCGTGTGAAATTTGCCTGTAACCTGGCGCGGTCTATCATAGCCGCCCAAGGGGTCAAGCGTGGCCGGTGGCTCTTCCTCTGACTTCGACGCGTGGGATCGACATTGATTCAACAAAAGATTCGAGGTCGAATGACGGGGACATGCAGAGTGATTTCCTAGGTTTGATTCTCGTTGCTCAGGGGGCAATTACCCGTGAGGACCTCTTTGCTGGGCTACGTCGTCAGACGCAGAGCGGGGAGATGCTTGGCCGGGCCCTCATCGGGCTAGGTATTCTAAGCGAGGATGCGCTCGCCGACGCGGTTGCGGTTCAGGTTGGGGCACCTTTATTTGCCGCGGACTGGCTCGTGAATGAGTTACCGGAGCTTCCATGCGAGGTTCCCGAGGAATTGGACCTCAAAATTCTTCATTTAGCCGAAGGTGTTGAAATCTGGGGCGTCCGAACGCCGTCCGGGCGCATTTGGCTCGAAGAACGCGCCTCTTCGTTCGAGGGCGCGCTTGGGATTTATGTGTTGCCTGATCGCCTCTGGGAGCTAACACCCGAGAATCCGGAAGATACGTCCGTGGAATCCGACTTCGCGGAAGAGAGTGACGGGCCTATGCAGATGCATGCTGCTATCGAGGGGTTTTACGAAGCAACCGATTTCGTCAGTTTGGCAAAGACCCTTTCCAGGGGGCTTGGAGACATGTTTTCGTCGGTTTCAGCTGCTCTCGTGGGGCAATGGGGTTTTTAACCACTCTGGATGGCGGGCGAGGGACTCCAGGTCCAACGTTTTGAGAGTGTTGAAACGGTTGAGGGGTGGGTGATTGCCGAAGCCTCGCCTGAGCTGAAATCTGAAGTCGCACCCCATGGCTGGAGGCTACAATTTTGTGGTCAAACGCCCGACAAACTGGTGATTTACGTGTTTGATCAGGAGATCGACGATCCCATGGTCTTGGATGAACTCACTAGAGAATTCGAATCAGCTCATAAGTTGTTGATGGAACGCGTCATTTCAGGGTAAACGAGGCTGCCAACGCGACCCTCGCACGACTGGAGAACTTCCCATGCCGAGCAATATTTCGTTGGCTCTTACCTTTGACGATGTCCTACTTGAACCCTGCTACTCCGAAATTTTACCGACTGAGGTAGATCCGCGGACAACGCTGGCCGGCGGCATCGAGCTCAGCATGCCGATTATTTCCGCAGCAATGGACACCGTCACCGATGGAAATCTAGCGATTGCTATCGCGCGCGAAGGCGGGCTTGGCTTCATCCACAAGAATTTCTCGGTGGAGGAGCAGGCGCTTGAAGTTGCGAAGGTAAAGAAATCTGAGTCCGGGATGATTGTTGATCCGGTAACGATTGGACCGAAAGCGACCTTGGCGGACGCCAGGCAATTGATGAAGACCTACGGTGTCAGCGGCATTCCAGTTGTCGATGAGACGCAGAAACTGGTCGGGATCCTCACCAACCGAGACCTACGTTTTGAATCGCGCGAGGAACTATTGGTTGAGGCGTTGATGACCAAGGAAGTCGTGACTGTTCATCCTGGCACCGAGCTAGAGGCTGCCGTGAAACTACTTCACGAGCACCGCATCGAGAAGCTGCCGGTGGTTGATGACGGTGGCCGATTGCACGGCTTGTTCACCATCAAAGACATCGAGAAGAGCGAGAATTTCCCAAAGGCGACTAAGGACAAGCTTGGACGACTCCGCGTCGGTGGCGCAGTGGGTGTTGGCGGCGACCGTAAAGACCGAGTCGCAGCACTCGTAAAAGCTGGCGTGGACATCATCACGATTGATACTGCCCATGGACACACCAAGGGTGTCCTGGAAGCAGTGAAAGAAACGAAGGATGCTTATCCAGAGCTGCCACTCGTGGCCGGGAATGTCGCAACCCCGGAAGGTGCTCGGGCGCTCTTTGAGGCGGGAGCCGACATCGTCAAAGTTGGTATTGGTCCTGGCTCTATCTGCACCACCCGAATCGTCGCTGGCGTTGGCGTGCCACAGCTGACCGCCGTCATGAGATGCGCAGAGGTTGCGCGTGAATTTGGCCGCGGCGTCATCGCCGACGGCGGTATTCGTCACTCTGGAGATATCGTTAAAGCGCTCGCTGCGGGCGCAACCTCAGTCATGGTTGGAAGCCTTTTGGCGGGTACGGAAGAATCTCCAGGCGAAGTCGTGCTTTACCAGGGGCGAAGCTACAAGTCGTACCGCGGTATGGGAAGCTTAGGTGCAATGTCTGCTGGCAGCGCGGACCGATACTTTCAAGACAGCGTGGCGCAACCCGCAAAACTCGTGCCCGAAGGTGTAGAAGGACTCGTACCCTTCAAAGGGAAACTTTCCGCGATTCTCTATCAGTTGGTTGGTGGCTTGAAAGCGGGCATGGGCTATCTTGGCTCACCGGACCTCGCTACCCTCGAGAAGTCGGCAAAGTTCCAGCAAATTAGTGCGGCTGGTATGCGTGAGAGTCATGTGCACGATGTTACCGTGACAAAAGAAGCGCCGAACTACCGCACCTGATTAAACCTCTCGCTGACTTTACTCCCCCTTACCCGTAGGAGAGGCACACCGTGGCTCAAGAACGTATCCTTATTCTCGACTTCGGCTCCCAATACACTCAGCTTATCGCGCGTCGAGTGCGCGAATCAGGTGTTTATAGTGAGATCTACGCTTGGGACGTTGACCCTAAGTTTATCGAAGAGTTTGCCCCTAAGGGTATTATCCTTTCAGGGGGACCAGAGTCGGTAACCGAAGAGGGCTCTCCTCGCGCACCTCAGCTAGTCTTCGATTTGAACATTCCGGTTTTGGGAATCTGTTATGGGCTGCAGACGACTTCGGTTCAGCATGGTGGTAAAGTAGAACCGTCTCAGCTCCGCGAATTCGGTCATGCCGAAGTTCATATTCAAAAGGGTGGTCGTCTGCTTGAAGGGCTTACCGATGTGAAGGGTCAGAGTATCCTGAATGTCTGGATGAGCCATGGGGACAAGGTAACCGAGGTTCCACAAGGTTTTGAAGTTCTCGCGACTACGAGCAGCGCCCCAGTCGCGGCGGTCGCACACGTGGATAAGCCTATCTATGGCTTACAGTTTCACCCCGAAGTGACACACACCGCCCAAGGCGCCGAAATCTTACGACGGTTTGCTATCGATATCTGCGGTTGTTCAGGTGCCTGGACACCGCAGAATATCATTGAAGACATCGTTTCTCGCCTTAAGGAACAACTGGGTAATGATGAGGTTCTTTTGGGACTCTCAGGTGGGGTCGATTCGTCGGTAACAGCTGCACTTCTCCATCGTGCCATTGGTGACCGACTTACCTGCGTCTTTGTGGATAACGGACTTCTACGCCTTAATGAGGGTGACCAGGTCATGAAGACCTTCGCCGAAAATATGGGCGTTAAAGTGATCCGAGTTGACGCAGAAGATGCTTTTCTGAGCGCTCTCGCTGGAGAAGCCGAGCCTGAAGCAAAACGAAAAATCATCGGTAGGACCTTTGTCGAGGTTTTTGAAGAAGAATCCAACAAGCTTCCTAATGTGAAATGGTTAGGGCAGGGTACGATTTATCCTGATGTCATCGAATCGGCGGGCTCAAAGACGGGGAAAGCCCACGTCATTAAGTCGCATCACAACGTTGGCGGGCTACCCGAGCACATGAAACTCAAGCTAGTTGAGCCTTTGCGTGAACTTTTTAAAGATGAAGTTCGAACGATTGGTATCGAAATGGGATTAC
>JAYYQC010000304.1:0-9127 GCA_036128675.1 Myxococcota bacterium
CCGTTACCGTCTACCGTCTTGATGACCGCGGTGACAGCGCGGGTAGCGGGGGTCTCAGAGATATGGGTGCTTTCACCGAAACCGACCCCGGTGACCTTAGCCGCGGCTGCAGTCGCAGGAGCTGATGCGCTGCTTGCAGTCGGCGGAGCACACTCGATTGGTGCCGTAACTTTTGGGGCGGGAGATATCCCGGCTTGTGATGTGATTGTTGGTCCGGGAAATAAGTGGGTCACGGCTGCAAAACAGTATGTCTCAGGGTGGGTCGGTATCGATATGCTCGCAGGACCATCTGAGCTTTTAGTATTCGCGGATGATACGGCATCTCCATCGACTGTAGCGAAAGATCTCCTTGGTCAGGCCGAGCATGATGATGATGCCTATCCTATCCTGGTATCAACCTCTCAAGCCTTGGTCGATGCGGTCAATCTAGCGCTCGCTGAGGAACTGAAAACATTGGAAACCGCAGCCACCGCTCGCAACGCATTGAAGAATGGCTTTGCGGTTGTGGTCCAGGATCGCGACCAAGGGATTGATGTCTGCAACCAACTGGCCCCAGAGCATTTAGAAATTATGGTGGAAAACCCGCGTCAAGCGGCTGACCAGTGTGACCACTTTGGTGGGATCTTCATCGGTGAAGGCGCGGCGGAGGTATTCGGTGATTATGGCGTGGGTCCAAACCATGTCTTGCCAACCGGTCGTGGGGCTAGATTTGTTGGAGGGCTTTCAGTCTTCAACTTTTTGAAGGTGCGAACGTGGCTCTCAAGTCCATCTCGGTTTGATGCTGAGCTTATTGAGGATACGGTGAGACTGGCTGAACTAGAAGGCTTGGTCGCACATGCGCGTTCGGCCGCTGCACGTCGGTCTTAGGGGCTCAGAGAGTCCAATCTAATTGTAAAGCACCCATGGCGAAGAAGGTTCCTTCACGGTTTGGATCATTGAGGTTCCAACCTGCGATGACTTGAAGGGTAGGGGCAGAAGAGAACCAAGTAGGTTCTCTGGCACGCCAAACTAGACCCGCTCCGACGCGTTCTCTATTTTCCTCAAAGAGCGGATTGACCATCGCGCCATAGGCGGCTGCGATAATCCACATATCTTCTTGGCTCGGGTCAGTAAGTAGGTAGCCTAGAAGTGTCAGCGTATCGACGACAAGTCCGCGACCACCTTCAACGATTGTATCTTGATTTGATTCGTACCAGTAATCGCCTTCGGGGAAACCCCAGAAGCTCATTTCAATTTGAGAAAAAGCGATGAATGGTCCAAACTTAAGCTTCGGGACGAATATCGCTTGGATAAGGTCGCCGTAGGTAGTCCGCTCATTGTCTCCATTTGCTTTTAACGCATCTGTCCCAAAGTCGGAAGGGAACTCGGTAAACGAAGCGCCAACACCCCGCCCCCGTGAGAGTTGAAACCAACCAACGCGGTGATAACCCAGCCTGACCTCGAGAATTTGGAGTGGTTCCCAGCGTAACTCGGCACCGCCCATCACAATGGCTGGGCCCCCAACTCGAGCTGCGACGGTGAGCTTCTGGTCGCCCAAAAGGATGTTGTCACTCGATGCATATGTCCACGTAGCATTGGCCTCTAGTCGGGTCGCTAAACCAACTGGATTGTGGCGTACGCCCTGCCAAAGACGGGCTCCGTACGAGAGCTCCGACGCGAGGGCTTCGAGGGGAAAACATAAAAGTGTAATGATTATAACGGTGTAGCGCATGTCGCGGCTTATAGCGTTCTTGAAAGATGATCGCTAGCCCAAAAGAAAAGGTTACAAAACTATTGTTATCGAACGTTTGTTTAATTAAATGGGTGGCATGGCTAGACCTGCAAATGCAAACGCCGAAGAGACTCGGCGAAAGATTCTCCAAGTGGCTTCAGAGCTATTTGCCCGCAACGGCGAGGACGGCGTTTCGGTGCGCACGATAGCATCGTCATGCAAGCTGAGTGTAGCGATGGTGAATCACTATTTCGGTTCAAAGCACGGTCTATATGAGGCCTGTATTGACCAGATGTACATTGAGCTTGCGAAGCTGAAGAACACTACGCCGGTGCTCGCAATCGGTATTGAAGTCAAAGACTGGGTACCGATTTTCACGATGGCGCTTCACATTGCGCGTCAGCATCGCTTCACCGTCACACTCTTATTGCGCCAGGTCTTGGACCATGGCGCGGTTGAGCCAGAACGCTTCGCCCGAGATGTTATCCCGAGCCTAAATTTGGTGGTGGAGGTCTTGGAGGCACATAGTGATCTTCACGGAAGCGAGCTTCGCTTCGCAGTACAAGGTGTTGTTCACGCACTTACCCGTTTTTCATTGGCGAATGCTGATGAGATGCGCGCCATTTTAGAGAAGCCCACGTTGAGTGATGATGAAATCCTCATCGAAGCGGCCCGAAATCTTTCGCACTTTGCAATGCGGGCACTCAGTCTACGAACCGATACAACTACAGAAACACAACATTAGGGGGCGCTATGATTAAGTTAGATTCTTCACTGCCACACATTATGACCAAATTTGAGCTTGGTGCCGAGATTACGCCGATTCAGCGGAAATTCCTCAAGACCTACGGATTCTTACACTTTAAGAATGTGGCGTCCCGCCAAGAAGTGAGCTCGATTATCGCCGACCTCGATACCATGGAAGAGACGTGGATGTGCGAAGGTCGTAAAGAAATCAACGGGATTCCTCTTTTCATGGGGGAGACTGAGGATGGTAAGCCATACGTACAGCGCTTCGCGTTTACGACCCTCTATTCCGACGCCATTCGAACCTTGGTACGTGATTCTCGATTCGAGCCGATTCGTACGTTGGTTGATGAAGGAGCGCGGATTGGTGAGCGCGAGAACGACGGTGTGGTCGTCAACCGTTATGTGAATCGCAAAAAGAGTATTTACAATCGACTCGGCTGGCATACCGACGGACTCAGAGACGTCTTCAAAGGTCGTATGCCTCAAGAGATGCTCAACGTGGGGCTGCACCTTGACGACTGTGATGCTATCAATGGTGGACTGCGACTCATTCCGGGGACGCACCTTCAAGGGTTTTGGGGGCTTTGTTTTCGTAAGGCTCACTTTATTGGTCATCGGCCTGACCCGGATGAGATTTGTATTGAAACCGAAGCCGGCGATTTAACTATCCACGACGGACGTCTCTGGCACCGCGTCGCGAGAAGTCACCATACCGGCGAAGCAAGCATTCGAAGAAGTATGTTTATGCCCTATATCAGTGGTCCGGTTGAGGAAAAGGACGAATCAAGTCGCACACCACCTTACCATGCACTGGGTGAGATGATAAGGCGCATGAAAGTTCGTATTCTCTAAACGAAGCACTTGATAAATCTTCCGGGGAGGGAAGACCACATGATGGGCTTAATATGTCGAGGCACCCTAGGTGTCGTAGTAGGGGTCTCTTTAATTGTAGGCATGAGCCTAGAGTCAAACGCCGCGGGTTTTTGGAACTTCGAGCGAGGGACCTCGGTGATGGCGCGCGGGGGCGCGGTGATCGCAAGCATCGACGACCCAATTGCAGCCTACTTTAATCCGGCGGGGCTGACCGGTAGTCCTCTTTTTAGAGCACAAATAGATGCCAACGCACTCTTCGATCGTCGGGCCTTCACCCGTGCGCCCGACGATGTAAATGGAACCGGAGAGCTCACGTCTTATGATGAGGTGGTGAACCACTTTCGGTTCGATGGCCCAAGCCCCGGTGTCTGGCTCTCTGGAACTTTCGGCAAAGCGATTCCGGGATTGGCGTGGGGTATCAGTCTCTATGGACCCCCAAAAGGATTTTTGAAGTTCGACGCCGACGGACCACAGCGTTATTCGTCGATTCGAACAACTTCCCTGCAGGTACATTCAGGTGCAAGCCTGGCCTATGCAGTCGGTCCGGTTTCGGTCGGTGTGACGGTGCAAAATGTGCAGCAGGGTATTCGCGTTGCACAAGCTCTGAACCTGGCGAGTTTTGCCAGTCAGTTCAGTAGTACTGGTGTCGAAGATCCAGCGTGGGATATTGGTCTCGACATTGAAGCAGATGATCCGAAGAACCTACTCTCGATTTGGGGGTTGCAAGCGGAGCTGAGCGAAGAATTCAAAATAGGAATGAGCCTGCAGACCCGATTCAATGTGCGCTCGGAGGGGGTAGCTAGGACTACTCTGGGCGATGATATTCCAGGTGAAGTCGACGGTGATCAGATCAAAGTGGCCCTTGATATGCCGGCTATAGCAAGAGCAGGAATACACTATGCACCTACTGGCAGCGCGTGGTCGTTCGATGCTGGCTTTGTCTACGAAGAGTGGAGCCGAGCTGCACAGATTCGATTTCGCCCCCAGGGGATCGCATTTGTCGGCGCGACCCCGGAGCCCGAGCTGATTCCTGAAATCTATGTGAAGACCGGTTTTCAGGATGCATGGAGTATCAGATTTGGTGGAACGAGAGACTTTGAGGAACTGGATGGTCGGCTTTATCTGGGGTCCTTTTATGAGACTGGGGCCAGCAGCGAGCTTGGGATCACTCCAGCGAGTATGGACCTCGATAAGGTTGGTATTTCGGCGGGCTGGCATCAGGTGCTTGCGGCTGGGATAAGCTTGGACTTTGCGATTGCCCATCAGGAGTGGCTGACCCGAGAAGTTACCGATGGTCAGGCACGGCTTATCGACCCGCTCACTGCGGAAGAGCTTCACCCGACGAATAATGGCACTTTCACCAACCGACGAACGCTCTTCCACGCAGCTGTCACTTGGCAGACCTCCTAGTCCGTCATCCTTATACTTCCTAAACACATTTCGTCGAAGCTGCCGTCTCCCCATTGGAGATCGCGTGGTGCCAAGAGTTCTCCGTCGACCACGGGCTGATTCTCGGCTGAGTTATCCCATGTGCATGTAAGCCGAAGCTGATCACCTGCATTTGCTTGCACCGGCTCTTTAAAGCGATAGCCTCCTTGCCAGTTAAAGTCCCATTCGGGAATATCGAGTAGGCAGTCTTCAGTGCCGTCACTTCGAATGAGATCAAGCCGGATGGCTTTGCCACGATTATGCATGTGACCGCTGGCTCCCCAAATCTTTCCTTCTTGTTCAAAGATGGGACGCGCTATATCGGGAACTTCTTCTTCCTCTTCTTTGGTCACGATATAAGAGAAGGCTTGTACTTGGTGATGCGAGGCTCCGGCTGGAATGTAGAAGTCTCGGTTAATTGCAGTGAGTCCACGGGGCCTGATGTCGGATGGTTCGTCCACTTCCCAAAAGAGGACCGAGGAGTTGTCGGGCGCGGTGTCATACGCGAAGTTGTAGTGCAGCTGAATGACGAACCGGACGCCGGGTGGTAATGAGATTGTTGCCCCGTTGGGAAATGAACGGTTTCGCGCACCGGGTGCGTAGCCAGCAATGGGGAAATTTTGACCGAACCCAGGACCGGAGCGACAGTTGTAGCCCGGGCCTTCGTCGGCTTCGACAAGTGCATCAACCTCGGACTTTTGATCCGGGAGCTGTAAGTAGAGCGTAATATGATGCACCACGGAGCGGGTCCCCGGTTTCAGCCCAAAACCTCTGAGGTGTTTTATTTCGGTCCACTCAGGATCGATCACAAAGCAGCGAAACTCATCGAAGCCATCGCTATCGGGGGCACCAGCGTATTCGATACCCATGTCGACTTCTTGGGTGACAATGAACTCTTGAGCCTCATCTTCAACAAGCGCACTCGCAGTTGCGGGGTCTCCTGCTGGCATGCCAGCGTCGATCCAGTCGAGCACCTTACGCTTATCGGCGGTGTTCATGATGCGTTCATCGTCAAGCTCTTGGCAGTTGGTATCTTTCGCTGGGATTGGCGGCATTGAGCCAGAGCGAATCGATTGTTCGATCGCGGCCGAGTATTGTTGCACATTCGCCAGTGATGTGAGGTCGAAGGGACCAATATTGTCGGGAGAGTGACAGCTCGTACATTCGGCCTGAATGATAGGTGCGATATCGGCATGGTAGGTAAGAGTCGCCGCATCGACTGACTGCGTACTTTGCCCGTTATCTTCTGCACAGGCAGCAACGAATGCTAGGAGCGCGACGTTTAAAGTGAGTACTCGCATCAATCCTCCCCAAGGTTGCTAACACTATAGCTTAGAAGGCGAGAACAGTCATCGTGCGCTGCGACAACTCAAAGGCGCTTCATGCCTGAGCAAACTTTGATGTCGGAAAAAAGAAAGAGCCCCAAAGGTGGGGCTCTAAGAATCAAACGAGGTTTCTTTGGTCGAAAACCTTAATCGGTCATCGAAACACCGCCGAGACACATCTCATCAAAGGTGCTGTCGCCCCACGTGATATTGCGAGGCTCGAGCGGTTGCCCATCAATGATCGGCTGGTTGCCGGCAGAGTTATCCCAAGTACATGTAATGCGAACCTCGTCTCCCGCACTGGTTTGTACCGGCTCTTTAAACCGGTAGCTGCCTTGCCAGTTGAAATCCCATTCTGGGATATCAAGAAGACATTCTTCCGTTCCATCCGCTCGCAAAAGGTCAATCCTCACTGATTTACCTCGTGTATGCATATGCGCAGAAGCTCCCCAAATTTGGCCTCCGGTCTCGAAGACCGGCGTAGCGAAGTCGGGAACCGCCGCAAGCTCTTCTTCGGTCACGATATAGGAGGTACTCTGCACGGTGTGGCTTTCAGCACCAGCTGGAATGTAGAAGTCCTGGTCTACTAGGGTGAGTCCACGGGGGCTGATGCCGGATGGTTCATCAACTTCCCAAAAGAGCATCGACGAGTTGTCGGGGGCGGTGTCGTACGCGAAGTTATAGTGTAGCTGCATCACGAAGCGCGTCTCTGGTGGAAGCGACAAGGTCGCGTTGTTTGGGAATGCGCGATTGGAAGAACCTGGCGCATACCCCGCGATGAACATGCCGTTTGTGAAGCCTGGGCCCGATGGACAGTCATAGCCCGGGCCACTGTCTGCTGCGTCGAGTTCATCCACTGCATCCTTCAGGTCGGGTAGCTGAAGATACACGGTGATATGGTGGACGACGGAACGCGTCCCGGGTTTCATACCCAAGCCTTTAAGGTGTTTCCATTCAGTCCAGCCTGGGTCGATGACAAAACAGCGGAACTCGTCGTAGCCATCGCCATCAGGCGCGCCGGCGTAGTCGACCCCCATATCCACCTCTTGCGTCACGAGAAAGTCATCTGCGCTATCTTCGACCAGCGCAGTCGCGGTGCTTGGGTCACCTGCAGGCATCCCAGCATCGATCCAATCGATGATCTTCCGCTTATCGGTCGTCGCCATGATGCGCTCGTCGTCGATTTCGCGACAATTGGTATCCTTCGCTGGCATCGGAGGCATTGAACCAGAACGAATCGACTGCTCAATCGCCGCTGAGTATTGTTGCACGTTGGCCAGCGAGGTCAGGTCGAAGGGGCCGATATTATCGGGCGAATGGCAGCTCGTGCACTCAGCTTGAATAATGGGTGCAATATCGGCGTGGTAAGTGAGAGTTGTAGTCTCGAGATTGTCATTATTGCTGGTGTCTTCTTCCGCACAACCGGCGAGGACGAATAGTCCGCAGACAACAAGGGGAAATAATCGGGATAATCGCATGTCTCTAGGCTCCTCAGCACGTGGAATCCTCAGTTTACGGAAACGGCTACGTCTATCAATGTAGGTTGGTGTAAACTTAGGGAAGCCTCAACAGTTTCACCAAAGACGGGTAAATCAGCCGGCTGTATCGCTCAGAGCACCGGCGTGGGTACGTCGGTTGGAGGGGTGCAGCTGGACGACCTCCTGCTGCCCGCGTTGCACCGTATCATCGGCGGCTCGATGGCTTTCCAGCCACTGCGCAATCCGCGGGTAGATCTCAAGGCGCGCCGGCGTTGAGAGCATGATGTCGATATGTCCAAAATCGGCACTGAACCCGGTGTGTTTACCACAGACCAATAGATTTTTGTCGGTGCTGCTCACTCTCCCGAGAAGCTCGCGAACATTGTGTTCCGGTGCAAGCTGGTCGACGCTTCCAGCCAGTGCGAGAACCGGTGTCGTCACATTTGCAAGGTTATCCCACTGCCAGCCAAGCTCGAGCGGGTGATTACGATTGTGGTCGAACCAGCCCGCGATTTGGTCAATGAGCTTAGTCGATACGGGGGAGAGTGCGAGCGGTGCGAGACGTTTGAGGTATTGGGGCTCGATGAGCTTGCCGTTGGCGAGGAGGAAATTCATCGCAAACGCGCCGATAGATGGGGCAAGCTTACCTGCCTGGCCGGCCAAGGCTGCGGGGACAAAGCGCAGTGCTTTGAGCAGCGGGCGTAGCGGATAAGCGTTTCGAAGTGCGAAGTGCTGGTTGGCGGTCACCGCGGGCGAGGCAATGGCAGTCAGCGATGTGAAGCGCTCGCTTCCATAAAGCATCGCGGCTGCATACCCCAGCCAACCTCCCATGCTGTGCCCCACCCAATGAAATTGTGTCGCGAGCGTTCGCTGAGCTAAGCCATCCAGGAGCGCGGGTAGGTCGTATTTAACATAATCGGTGAAATCGTAGTTTGGGGTCCGTGAGAAGAGTGAGCCACCCTTGTAGCGGGCCCGTCCGGCCCCCCTTAATTCGATCGCCCAAACATCGTGCCCTCGGGCTCGAAGATACTCCGTAAAGCTGACCTCCATGATTGGAGGAGCCAGGTTAAATCGATTGGTTCCAAGCCCGTGTGCCAAAATGATTGGGTTGTGCGGACTGTTCCGGTTCTCTGGCGTAAGGTGGTAAAGTGGGACTTCCCATCCGTCTTGGGTGGCACAGAAGCAGGGCTCAACTTCGAACGGCGTAAGGCTTTCCATAGAGCACAGTGTAGGGGGCTAGCCCGAAATCCCCAAGTAAAATGTGGTTTTTTACCGGTTTAAGGGCTCACCTTAGCACTGCGTGCAGGGATTTGTAGGTCCACATCTGACCAGTTGATCTCTAGGATTCGGTCATCGGGCAGTCGCCATAGGCTCGGGGCAACGTGTTGGCTTTCGCCTTCGATGATATCTTCGATCACATTATTTAGAACGCGCGGTGGATTCTCTGGAATTGGGTCGAGTGGTACCGCGCTCTTACCTGCGCGCCCTACATTGAATCGGTCATCATCAAATGCCCAGCTGAAGCGTCCCGTATCTTCGTTGCGCCAGTCATCGCTTGAGAA
>JAYYQC010000305.1:0-7741 GCA_036128675.1 Myxococcota bacterium
CTCGGCACGACAGCCGAGGAACTGCGGGCCAAGCGCATCAATCTTGGGATCAAGCCAGTTTACAAGATGGTCGATACCTGCGCAGCTGAGTTTGAGTCCAATACACCATACCTCTACTCAGCGTATGAGGAAGAGGATGAGGCGTGTCCAACTGACGCACGCAAGGTGATGATCCTGGGCAGTGGGCCGAACAGAATTGGGCAGGGAATCGAGTTCGATTACTGCTCCTGTCATGCATCCTTCGCTCTTAAGGATCTCGGCATCGAGTCTATCATGGTCAACTGTAACCCTGAGACTGTTTCGACCGACTACGATACCAGTGACCGCCTCTACTTCGAACCACTCACATTCGAAGACGTTATGAATGTCATCGAACATGAAAAGCCAGAAGGCGTCATCGTCCAGTTTGGCGGACAGACTCCGTTGAATTTGACCAAGCCTCTCGCAGAAGCAGGCGTGAAAATCCTTGGAACTTCACCAGACTCAGTCGACCTTGCCGAAGACCGAGAACGCTTCAACGCGTTTCTCGATAAGCTCGATATCCGGTATCCAGCCCACGATTTCGCGTCCTCAGAAGATGAAGCATGCGCGGTTGCGGAGCGACTTGGTTACCCCGTACTGGTGCGACCCTCATACGTCCTCGGCGGACGGGCTATGTCGATTGTGCATTCTGAGACGGAGCTTCGTAAATTTGTGCACGATGCATTTATGGCTTCGAGCAACAATACTGTCCTCGTCGATAAGTTTCTCGAAGACGCATACGAGGTCGATGTAGACGCGCTCTCCGATGGTACTGATTGTATCATTGCTGGAATTCTTCAGCACGTTGAGGAGGCGGGTGTTCACAGCGGGGATTCAAGCTGCACACTCCCGACCAACAACATCGAAGAGAAGCATCTTGAAGAAATCCGACGATGGACTCGCGCAATGGCGAAAGAGCTTGGTGTCGTAGGATTGATGAACGTGCAATACGCGATTGCCAAAGATGAAGTCTATGTCATCGAGGTGAATCCACGGGCATCTCGAACCGTTCCTTTTATCGCAAAAGCAGCAGGCGTCCAGCTTGCAAAGATGGCTACTCGAGTCATGATGGGTGAATCGCTGAAGGAGCTGGGACTTACCGAAGACCTCAGTGTGGACCAGTTCTATGTGAAGGCCCCGGTTTTCCCATTCATTAAGTTCCCCGGTTCGGACCCGAAGCTATCACCAGAGATGCGTTCAACCGGCGAGGTCATGGGAATTTCTAAAGACTTAGGCCAGGCCTATTACAAGGCTCAACTTTCGGCCGGCGTAAGCTTTCCAGAGAGTGGAAAAGTCTTTGTGACGGTCAATAAGCGAGACCACGAGATCGCGGTTCCTGTCGCAAAAGAGCTCATCAGTCTTGGCTTCAAGATAGCGGCAACCAGCGGTACCGCGAGAGTGCTAGGAGAGCATGGCGTTGACGCCGAAGTGGTTCGAAAAGCCAGCGAAGGCCGGCCTGATTGCATCGATGCGATTAAGAATGACGAATTCCAGCTCATCATTAACACGCCATTGGGTGCGAGCTCTCACCGAGACGGAATGAAGATTCGGTCCGCGGCCGTCTCCCACGGTATCCCATGCGTCACGACGATGGCGGGCGCTCGAGCGACCGTCTCAGCTATCGCAAACCAGCTAAGTCGATCCGAGCGGGAACCTGAAGTTTACTGCTTACAGGATGTACACGCCGCTAAATCGTAAATGCCTCGCTCCCTCTTTGAGTTTCATTGGAGCGAAATGTGGCGGTGGCCCGCCACCTCGCCGCTTCTTGCTCAAGTCGAGTTAACTCCACTGATTCTCGGTGTCCTACCGCCGGCAGACTCCCTTCACCAAGTGGCCCCGAAGACTGGTAACCACTTGCTTGTTATTGTGGAGGCGGGGACCTTTGTCTTAGGTGTAGGTCAAGAAGACCAAGTAGAACATTTGAGTCGCACCCGCCGTTACATGGCCCGAAAGACCCAAGGCAAAGCGCAAATGAACCACACGGCTAAGGGTGGTCGACAATCTTATGGCGCAAGGCTTAGACAGCGCGAAACAAGAGCCTTCCTCAAGGAAGCCGTGGCCGCACTGAGAGATGCAGTACACAGGTTAGGTCCTATCGAACATAGCTGGTGGCATTGTTCACCGCGTCTGCGAGGTTTGTTACGGAAGGAAGACCCCAAAATTCTAGAGTTGGTTGAATTGCGCAGCACAAAACTACCTGGCCCGATCGATATTCTCAGCGAAGATTTACTTGAGAAAACGTGGCATCGAATAACCCATGGCCGGTTCTCCGCACCTTGACCCTTTCCTTCGCCCACCTGCCCTGGCAGGCTCTACTTTAAGCTGATATGCGTCAGTGGGGGAGGTTGCCATGAAGAGAATTATTATTTCATGTAGCTTTTTGAGCCTGTTGGTTGTTCTGTCCACACCTTCAGACCAAGCATTCGCCTGCGGAAATCAAATGCACGCCTGGATCACCATGAGGGCGCTTGAACATGTGGAAGACCCCGGCTTAAAGGCATTCCTCGAGACGGGCCTCACTGGGACTCAGAGTCGGGACTTCGAGGCACACTTGAGAAATGGGACAATGTTTCCCGACTCAGGCTATGCGTACCAAATCACCAGCTCCACCTATTCGATGGCTTGTCCTACCGATTCTGGTTACGAAGAGCGTGACATGGTCATGCGCTACGGTGAGATAGCCCACTGGGAGCAGTTTCAACTCGGCTACCTTGAGCAGTTTAAGCTTAACCATCCACTGCCTACGGCCACACCCAACGCTGAGCTCGAATTCGCCTTCCTTCTTGGCATGACCTCCCACGGTATCGCTGATCAAATTTACGACGGTGTACTGATGAAGGGCTCGAAACATCACGATGCTACCACTGGATGGGGACCATGCGAATGGGGGCAGCCATGGCCTTACGACTTTGCTCGCCCGGTCTATGCGCCATTTGACTCTGCAACAGATATACTTTGGACTGCCTTAGAGGGTGACCAAGATGTCCCAAGGGTAACCTTTCCGGGAGAGGCTCTCGTGAGAACGTACGAGGCCGACTATGAGGACTACCTAGAGCTCGGTCTCTCAGATTGCGAATTTTCTCATTTCACCGAGAACAGTCACGAAACACTTCCTAGTAACAACAGTGGTGCAGGCTTGGATATCGAGTCAGAAGAGCTATTCTGGAACGGAATAAACCTAGTCGGCTTCGGCATGGAACTCGTGAAAGGGTGGGCTGAGGATGATCAGGACCTCGGGCAAGCACGCATATTCTATCCTTGGGCTCAAGAACGCTTTGAAATGACCGCAAGTTATGGTGCCCCCGAGAGCATTGCGCGGTTCACCGCGAAACTCTGGGAGACGATTTACCGAGAAGCGATCAATGACCAAACGTGGAGGCAGTCCACGTTACTCGGGTCATTTCCAGCCGACGGCGGCTATGAACACCCAATTTCTGCGGAGAGCCCAACGTCGAATGTAAGCTTGGTGTTTGCTCGCCAAGTTCAACGAGGACAGGACTTCGAAGCGCTCATTCGCTGGTCGGATAGCGGCGGAAACCCGATAAGCTTCCAAGTTGAGCACGTCTATGGAGCCAATATCCTGAATCTTCGCCCTACGAACGACCTCCTTATCGACACTGTGTACCAAATTGAACTCATAGAAGACTTACAACTGAAACATGACCTGGTAGCGACGGCCGGGACCGCATTCAGTTTTTCAACCGGTGTCGCACCGGAGCCCGAGCCAACAACCGAGAGCGACAATGAGGGTGGGGGTTGTGCATCAACCGGAGGCCTTGGATTACCGATGCTGTTTGCAGCCTTGCTTTTCCGACGTCGACGGCGGAGATAGCGCATGACCACGCCTCCCTTCCATCTCGCCTATCCGGTCACCGACCTGAATGAGGCCCGCTTATTTTTCACGTCCATGCTCGATGCAACCGTTGGACGTTCAGCCGAACGTTGGGTTGATCTTAATCTTTTTGGACACCAGATTTCGCTGCACCTAGTGGATGGTCAAGATCTCAACTCAGCCACCAATGCCGTTGATGGCGATCAGGTTCCAACGCTCCACTTTGGATGCGTGCTCGAGTGGACGGCATGGGAAAAGCAATATGACGTCCTCAATCAACGGCGAGCGGAATTTATCATCGACAAGAAGGTGCGCTTCAAAGGCGAAGTGGGTGAACAAGGAACTTACTTCATCAAAGGGCCTTGTGGCATCGCACTCGAATTCAAATCTTTTAAAGACCCGAGTCAGCTCTTTGCTGCCAATTGAGGAGCCCCCTATGATCTGGAAGCGTCCAAATGACCTCGAGGCACTGAACGCAAACCTCAAAAATACTCTTTGCGAGATTACCGGGATGCGTGTCACCAAAGTCACCGAGAGTGCACTCTACGGGGAAATGCCTGTCGACAAGCGAACCCATCAGCCAATGGGTCTTCTCCACGGTGGCGCATCCGCTGCACTCGCCGAGAGCTTGGGTAGCATTGCGGCGAATCAAACCCTGGAAGCCAATCAATTTGCCGTCGGCCTCGAGATCACAGCCAGTCATCTTGCCCCCATGAAGAGTGGAAATCTACAGGCGGAAGTCAAACCGGAACACCTCGGCTCGACGATCCAGCTCTGGACGATCCGGATGACGCGCGAAGATGGAAAACTTGTATCTTTAGCTCGCCTTACCATGGCGGTGAGAGAGGTCCGCCAATGAGTCTAGAACACTCACTCATCAGCCAAGACGAATTCGACTTTCTACTCTTCGACTGGCTGAAAATTGATTCCCTTTTTGACACGGAATTTTTCAGTCATCTCGACCGCACCTCAGTCGTCGCCGCTCTTCAGAGTGCACGAAGTATTGCGACCGAGTACTTTCTACCTTACGCGGCCGAAGCAGATGAACAAGAGCCTCACATCAAAGACGGCAAGGTGGTACTCCCGGCCCACATGAAACCGGCGATCGCAGCTATGCGTGAAGGCGGTTGGTTTGCTGCTGCGCGACCGTTTTCCGATAATGGAGCGCAATTACCGTATTCCGTGATTCAGTCCGCTTATGGCCTCATTTACGGTGCTAACCTAGGCACCGCAGGCTATGCACTCTTGACGATGGCTGCAGCGAATCTTTTAGCCGAGTGGGGAAGTGAGGACCTCAAATCGGCGTATTTGCCGCAAATGCTTGAAGGAACCTACCTCGGTACGATGTGTTTATCGGAACCGGACTCCGGATCTTCGCTGGCAAACATCAAAACGAAAGCAACCGAGCGTCCGGACGGGACATTCGCGGTCCAAGGCACGAAGATGTGGATCACGGGAGGCGAGCATGAACTGAGCGAGAATATCGTCCATCTCGTACTCGCGAAGCTCCCTGATGCTCCCGCTGGCGTCAAAGGCATCTCACTTTTCTTGGTCCCGCGATACCGCAAGGAAAGCGGTGAAGATAACAACATCAAACTTGTCGGCTTGAATCATAAGATGGGCTACCGAGGGACAATTAACACGGTCATTGAGTTTGGCGATGAGGGCGAAAGCATTGGATACCTGGTAGGGGGAAAGCACGACGGACTCCGCGCAATGTTCCATATGATGAATGAAGCCCGCATTGGCGTAGGCTATTCGGCCGCTGTTTTAGCATATGCCGGCTTTCGAGTATCGTACCAATATGCAACAGAACGCAAACAAGGGAATCATCCAGGCTCACATTCCGACGCGGAGATTCCTATTGTCGAGCATGCCGATGTTCGTCGCATGCTGTGGACTCAAAGGGCCTTCGCCGATGGAGCTCTCGCCTTGACGCTCTATGCTTCATATCTCTGCGACAAAATCCGGGTCTCAGAACAAGGAGAGGCGGAGGAGCTGGAGCAGCTTCTTGGCTTTCTGACTCCGCTCTGTAAGGCCTGGGCCTCGGAAGTGGGCTTAGAAGCGAACTATTGGGCAATTCAGGTACTTGGTGGTGCGGGCTATACGCGCGACTTCCCAGTCGAGCGCTATTACCGAGACAATCGTCTCAATCCGATCCACGAAGGGACCAACTCAATTCAGGCTCTAGACTTGCTCGGGCGTAAGACGCTTCGAGATCAAGGGCGCTCCTTCGGGATTGCGACCCGTTGGCTTCACTCGCTTTGGGAGGGCGCCGCACCGGAGAACAAAGATCTGGTCGACAAGCTGAAAGATGGGTGGGCCCAAATTGGCAACGCAGCCCAACGAGCAGGCACAATCGCCTTGACCGGTAATCTTAAGGCCTCACTCTCTGGCGCGACCTTCTACCTCGAGGCGGTCGGTTCAGTGGTTGCAGGTTCGCTACTCTTGGACCAAGCGAAGGCAGGCGGTGATGAAAGAAGAAAAGTCGCAGCGTACTTTATCGAAGCTCTGATGCCGATAAATCTGGCACGACTAGACGTGAATGAGTGCGCCAGCAGCTACTGGCTAGCTGGACCGCCGCACTCAACTTAGCTCATCCAAGACACTGGCTACGCGCTAGCGCCGCCGACGATAACGCAGCAGCCCGAGTAGCGCGAAGAGTGAGCCTAAAGGAGCCTGACTGCATCCGCTATCGGAGCCGCCGCTCTTGGTTCCAGAGCCCCCGTCACCGCCATCACCGTCACCATTTCCAGTTTCGGTGCCTTCGGTATCCGTCGATGCTTCACAACCATTGGATTCGTCACCATCAGCGTCTTCGAAACCGTCGAGACATCCTAGGAAGGCACAGCGAGCACCGGTGCAGCCCACCTCTGCGTTCGGTAGAGAGCATGAGATGCCGCAACCACCACAGTGGTTGATGTCAGACTCGAAGTCGACGCAGCTTGACGTTCCGCAGCGCTGGCAATCTCCACAATTATAGCCAACATCGTCACCTTCGTAGATGCAGCTTTGGCCACGTGCAGCGCAGTCTCGCTGACGAAGCCGGTCGCCCTTGCAGTAGCGAAGGATATCGCCTTCACACTCACCGAAATAATCGATCCCATTGCAGGACTCAGGCAGGCAAGCGTAGCCGGCATCAGGCCCCATATAACCACAGCCCACCGCACTACAGTCCTCGCTCCGGTCGTAGGTCCCATCACAGCCACGAACGAAATCACCATCGCAATAACGGTCGATAACCTCCTCACAAGACTGAAGCGGTGGCGGAAAACCGAGCGCCATTTTTTCATCTACCCACGCAGCAACAACATCAACGCGGGTGAGGTGGTCGACGTCGACACAGCTTGAGTCTCCCCATTGCTCAGTGCCGACAAGCACCGGCGCGGTATCGGCGTCCGGCTGCCAAAGGATAGGGCCACCTGAGTCACCGTAACAAATCCCTTGCTCTCCCTTTCCATCGACGATGACGGTCTCCCCGTCGAAGTCGATGACCTCTACCGACGCAAAAAAGCGTCCCGTGGTCGAGTTATCGTAGGTCTCGCCGTAACCAGACGCATCAACCTTTCGACCAACCCATCCTTCAGCAACCGGGTCTCGGTTCATTTCAATCGGGGTTATCTCGGGGATGATTTCAGTTGCATCGACACCCAGGACAATCATCGTGAAGTCGATAGTAGGGTGTGGGTAGATTACCGACACGGGCAACAGGGCACGACGGTCCGCCGGCATCATACCAAAGCCAATAAAGAGGCTACTTGCGGTGACGTCATCGATGCAGTGCTCGGCCGAGAGGACAACCCTCGGATGGATGAGTGTTCCCGTGCAAAACTCGTCGCCACTTTGGTCCGATAGAAAGACAATCGAGAGAATCTGACTCTCCGATAA
>JAYYQC010000306.1:0-17429 GCA_036128675.1 Myxococcota bacterium
ACACCTAAATTATTCCGGAGACAATCAACTCATAATCCATTGCCTCGGCGCGCTCTCGAAGCTCCTACCAGGTATTGGCCTCCCTTCATTGCTCTACGTTTTGGTTGCTGAGGTCTTTCGGTCAAGCACACTGCTATTCAAGAAGAGGCCAGAGTGGTCGTTGAAGAAACGTAACCGGCATTATTCTTCGCATCTTTACTCACAAAAGCCTCATTTCTGGTCCTGATGCAGCAAACCTCAAAATTGAGCTCTTCTTAATTCGATTTCGACGACAACTCCGCGCTACTCCTCCCTTTTAGTCAAAAGCCCGATGCATTTTTGAACGTCTGAGTTTTTCTTACGAACATGAGGTTCGAATGAAGATGGAAATTGGGGATCGTAGGGTCTTTCGAATGCCACCCAATAGTTGCTTGCATCTCGGGCTTGGGCTAACGTTTTAGAGATGCGTGGGGGCGGGTCTTTTAACGGTGACGAACCTCCGAAATCTTTGGTGAATAAAGGTAAGGTTAGAGATGCCGTTGTCGCCCAGTGAATTCGAACAAATACGTAAAATTGTTCAGGAAAGCTCCGGCATCGTATTGGACCCGGGCAAGCAAATGATGGTTGAGCAAAAGCTCAAGTCAGTTGCAGATGAACTAGGTAAAGGCACACCAGATGCCGTGGCGCGCGAAGTGATTTCTTCGCCGCGAAGCAGCACAGCTCAGGCACTCGTCGAGGCTTTGATCACACCCGAAACCGGTTTCTTTCGCGACAATCGTTCCTTCATGGCATTGAAAGAGGCGGTTTTGCCGTCGCTGATTGAAAAGCGAGCTGCGACCCGGACGTTGAACCTGTGGTCTGCTGGTTGTTCTTCGGGCCAGGAGCCCTACAGCATCCTGATGATGATGCAGGAGAACTTTCCACAACTCAAAGGCTGGACCATCCGTTTCATTGCCAGCGATATTTCGACAAAGGTATTATCCAAGGCGCGCGAAGGCTCGTACTCACAACTTGAGATGAACCGAGGACTTCCTGCACCTTTGCTCCTGAAGTACTTCCAAAAATCAGGTCTTCAGTGGCAGTTGAAGCCAGCACTTCGCTCTATGGTTGAGTTTAGAGACTTGAACTTGGTCAAGCCTTGGCCACCACTTCCCAGCATGGACATCATTTTCATGCGGAATGTTCTTGTCTACTTCCAGCCGGATACTAAGCGTAAAATCCTGGAGCAGGTCGCTGGGAAGATGAACAAAGATGGCTATCTCTTTATGGGGCTCGCGGAGATCCCAATGACGCCAGATAACCGCTTTCAGAAATTCGACTACGACCGTTCTGGTTGTTTCGTGCTTCGTTCTTAAGTCTAGACGACCAATCTCTTTTCACAAAACGCAGAAACTCCTGACCGCTGCTTAGAAAGCAGGGCTTAGGGTGAGGTGCGAAATGTGAACTCAGGAGATATAGTGTCCAACTACTTCCGCGTCGGTGCTGACTGAAAGTAGTACCTGGGCATCGCCGGTTTTAACTGCGATATGGTGCCAGGTGTCCTCTGAGATGGCGGGTAAAAATTGCTGGAGCTGAAGAACCTTAGGTAAACCTAGGCTTTGATTTAGGTTGAGTGAACCTTTGAGTTGGCCGGCAAACATATTTGAGAGCTCGGCCATCGTATCTGAGAGCATACTTTCTTCTAGCTCATGATGCTCCAGCGCGAAGAGAGCACAGGCAAGACTGCTGGCCCCTTCCTCATCCGATGATACAGCTACGGTGATAGGTGACGGACCAGGCATGCCTAAAACGGCGGTACAATAAAGCCTAGAGCCCATGGCTTCGGTACTGACATTCAGTTCGACATCGCTGTCCATCATCAGCATTGTACTGGTGATATTATTGAAGACTCCAACCAGCCCATCATCGTCCGGTAAATCTACCATCGGAAAACCAATCCTTTGTATGTCTCTATTTGAGTTTGTAGCAGCCAGCGCGTGTCAAATTGACGCGTTCAAACGAATTATCCACACTCATTGGCATTTCCGCAGCGCCGAGAAAAAGATATCCATCGGGTCTTAATAGCTCGCGGATCTTACCGAGGATGCGTCGCTTAGTTGCGACATCGAAGTAAATGAGTACGTTTCTCAAAAAGATGATGTCCATCTTGGGCATTGGCGGCCAGTTCTCAATGAGGTTCAACTGCCGAAACTCGAGAAACTTTTTATACTCGGGTTTAATCTGCCATTCGAGTCCATGCTTTTCAAAGAACTTCAAGAGCATCGGTGCAGGGAGGCCACGGTTGATTTCGAGTTGGCTGTATCGACCGCTCCTAGCTTTATCCAAGATCTTATTTGAGATATCGGTCGCGATGAATCTTACACGCCAATTCGCGATATCGGGAAAGTGTTGATGTAAAATCATCGAGACCGTGTAAGGTTCCTGGCCCGATGAACACGCTCCGCACCACATCGAAATAGCCCGTTCGGATGCGCGCTTTTGAATTATATCAGGGACGACACTCTCTCTAAGCGCTTTGAACGGGTGCATGTCGCGAAAGAAGCTGGTCTCATGGATTGTGATTGCTTCGGTGACTTTTTGCTGGAGTGCGGAGTTGGATGCCGAACGTAGTTGCTCGATGAGATGGTCCATCGACTTTGACCCGGTTTCCTCAACCACGGGCCCCAGACGGGATTCGACGAAGTAATGCTTGTTATCGTCAAGTACGATCGCAGCGCGTTGCTGAATCATTTGTCTGATAAAATCGAAGTCTGCTTGCTTTAATGCCATGAACTTTTACCTACTTACTTTCGATTTTTATGGTCGATTCGACGATGTGTGGCGATCATGAGGCGATTGCTAACTTCCTCAGCAAGTTGGGGGACGGATGCCACAACATTCGCAAGGCCTTCCTTTGCAACAAATCCAGGCATGCCCCATACAACTGACGACTCTTGGTCCTGTGCCATAATTTGTCCTCCCGCTTCATAGATTTTCTGACAACCTTGTAGGCCGTCGCAACCCATTCCAGTCAAAACTAGTGCTAAAACTTTTGGTCCGTACGCTTCAGCTACTGATCTAAAGAGTACATCAACCGCGGGCCTACACGAATTTTCTGGCTTCCCTTGATGAGTTCTAAGTCTATACCCAGTTGGAGACCGGGTCACGACCATATGAAAGTTTCCCGGTGCAACCCACACCTGCCCAGGCTCGATCAGAGTTCCGTGTACGCACTCAAGAACCTTATGGCCGGTATTTGCGCTAAGACGCTCCGCGAGGATCTTCGTGAAAAGTGGCGGCATATGCTGAACAATGAGGACTGGAACGGGTAATGGTGCGCGTAAGAGCGACAAGAACTCCGTCAGGGCATTGGGCCCCCCCGTCGAGGTTCCGATCACCAATAGTTTTGGTGGCCCAATAAGCCCTGTCTTACGCGATTTTGGAACGACTGGCGTCGCTGCAGGCCTCGCTGCGGGAAGTAGGGTAGGGGGACGTGGATCAAAACGAGCGTCTGCGGGTCTCGGAGCGCTTGGTGCGGTGGGACGAACTGGCCTTGCGATCTGTTCCTTAACGGGCTGTCTGGTCGTGGGCGCTGGACGACGTTTTAGTCGTTTTCGCCCGAATGTTTTCAGTCGGGGAATGAGTTGGAGCTCGACGGTTTCAAAGACGGAAC
This sequence comes from Myxococcota bacterium, assembly GCA_036128675.1. Lineage (GTDB taxonomy): Bacteria > Myxococcota > XYA12-FULL-58-9 > XYA12-FULL-58-9 > JABJBS01 > JAYYQC01. The sequence goes on from JAYYQC010000306.1 coordinate 3,632, forward strand.
GATCTTTCTTGAGGGATGAAGGCTTTGTGACGTAGTCGACCGCCCCCTTCGCGAGGGCTTCAAAGGTTGATTTTGCCCCTCGAAGAGTTGTTGCACTGAACGCAATGACAGGGATCCCGAGTCTTAGTTTTTTGAGCGCATCGAGAGTCTGCAGCCCATCCATGACCGGCATCTCAAGGTCGAGCACGATAACGTGAGGTTTCAATATCGGGATTTTATCGAGCGCAATTTTACCGTTGGCGGCAGTACCTACAACCTCGAGCATGCGATCTTTTGAGATTATGTCACTGAGTAGACGTCGCACAACGACAGCGTCGTCGACGACCAGGACACGAATGGGAACCACCTGTTAACTCGTCAGGCCCAGGATCTCCAGCTTTTCAGCAATCATTTCCTTGGTAAACGGTTTCATCAGATACTCGTTTGCCCCGGCTTCGAGTGCCTTAGCCATTTGTGAGATTTCACTCTCGGTCGTTACCATCATGACACAGAGGTCATTGTATTTGGCGTCTGCCCGAATCGTGCACAAAAACTCGTACCCGTTCATTTCCGGCATATTCCAATCGACCAACGCGAGATCTAACACACCAATCTCGCCCAGTTTATCGAGAGCTTCTTTACCATGACCCGCTTCGAATACTTCGAAACCGAGGTCTTTGAGGATTTTTCCGATGATTCTTCGAATCGCCTTTGAATCATCTATCACCATTGCACGCATGCTGACTCGTCCGCCTAAAAGGTTTTCCCCGTTGAAGTGCCCCTGCAGCTCTCAAGCCGCTGAAGCGCTCCGACAATATTTTGTCCCCATGTCTGGGTCAACGACCTAGACAACTTGCGAGGGTAAATATCTCCTAGAAGTATGTTACCCTCGAAGCCACCGGCGAGCAAATATCCATCACTCTTCGGTCGCTTAAATTCCATCTTTAGCTATCTGGAATTAACTTCCAGACCTCGATCCTAATCTCTGCTCCCTGGCAATCCATCGTGGCTGAGCCTAATGGCGTGCAGCGAGGTACATCGATTAGTAAATCCGTTCCCTCAGTGATCGTTGGTAAACCAAGAAGACTCTTCGGTGCAAGTCGTCCCTTGATTAAGCCACCAACTTGATTCGCCAATTCTCCAACCGCATCGTGGATATCCTCGGATTCGGCCTCTTCAGCTTCCATCCCAAAGATTTGACCCGCGCAGAGACAAGCGAGTTTTTGCGAAAATTCTAGCGTTACAGCACCCTGCCAATCACCGTTGAGAGACACGCTTCCAACCACAGATTCTCCGCCCAGGGCGGTTCCAGTGGGCCTCTCAGGTTTCAGCTTAAGCGGAAAACTGAGCATTGGCGCCCAGACCTGTTGGGTCATTCGAAAGATTTCTTCGCATGATATGGAGTCCATCCTGGATTCCCCTCAACCAAACGTACCATACTCGGCCGCCAGACTCTCTAGAACGCTCGTTCGTTCGCGATTCGCCACGGCCTCCACGACTATTTAGAGCATCTCGCACCTCCTACTTGAATGCAAACACTCATAGTGGGGCGATGTTACGTTGCATGAAGGTATTTCGAATGCGTACATTTAAAGTCTAGGGTTTCTAAGGGGAGGCTTTGTGACCGCCATCGCGATCGCCATACCAGTTTTTTTAGCCACGATGCTTTTCGAGTGGCGACTCCTCTTACGACGTGGAGACTCCGACTATCGCTTCGATGATACATTCTCGAATTTAGCATGCGGCATTGGTTCTCAAATCTGGGGGGGGCTTACCGCTCTTGTGTCTTGGTTTGCCTACACCTCGATCGCTGATTCCCTGAGTTTGGTACAGTGGTGGCGTGGTGGTTTTGCCGATTGGGTCTTTGCCGTTTTAGCAATTGATCTCTCGTATTACTGGTTCCACCGTATCTCGCACCGTGTCCGTCTCTTTTGGTCATTTCACGTCGTTCATCATCAATCGGAGTCCTACAATCTATCGGTAGCTCTCCGGCAGAGCTGGTTTGGTGGGTTCCTGTCGTGGATCTTCTATACACCGTGGTTGGTCGTCGGTTTACCTCCAACGGCCCTGGTTGTCGCAAAATTGATAAACCTGCTCTACCAGTATTGGATCCACACGCGACTCATTGGGCAACTTCCTTTTGGTTTGGAATGGATCATGAGCAGCCCCTCTAATCACCGCGTTCATCACGGACGGGACGATCGCTCTCTCGACACAAATTACGGGGGTATTTTTATCGTCTGGGATCGGATTTTCGGAACCTATAAAGCTGAGTTGGAGGAGCCTCCCTATGGCACGGTGAGCCCTATCAAGGCATGGGACCCCGTTCATGCGAATATCGAAGGTCTCCAAAAGATCGGATCGTTATTCCGGGCGTCGACAAATTGGAAAGACCGCTCTTTGGCGATCTTTGGGCCACCAGAGTGGTCGCCTTTGACGCGAGCACAAGAGGAAGAGAGGGGGGATAGTCTTTATGGTCAGGTGCCGGATATCCCGCAGGCTACGCTCACGTACGTACTGATTCACTTTACATGTACGACCGCTTGGCTGCTCTACTGGCTTTCTGGGGCGTCTCAGGCAAATGCGGTTGTTGATGGGGCGCTTGCGGCGTCGGTCGTTGTGGGACTTTGGTCTTGGGGAGCACTTTTAGGAGGCGCACGAAGACGATGGGAACTCTTAGAAGTCTCTCGCTTGGTGATACTTGGGATCGCGTGTGCAGTCAGCGCATCATCGACCTTTCTTTACGGATTAGGCACCCTTGGATTTGGGCTTTACTTTCTGATTCAGCGCCGATTCGAACGCGAGCAAGGCTTAGAAAAGGCTTCGAATCGCCCATAGGTCAGGAAAGATCGGCTGAAAGAGTGAACGTCTTAGATATTCGACGCCGCTTGAGCCTCCTGTGCCCGCCTTTGTACCGATCGTTCGCTCGGCCATTTTCACGTGGCGATATCTCCACTCTTGGAGTCCTTCGTCAATATCGACAAAAAGCTCCATAAGCCCTGCATAATGTCCACCCTCACGGTACTCCTTTACCAGGATTGGGTGGAGAATATCGTGTTCAGCGTTCGGTTCTAAGAGACCCGTTTCCAGGCGTGTGTCAGGGATTGCATGCCCGAACTTTTTCATGCCGAAAAGTAGCGATTGATAGAGGCTGCGGCGATTGATGCAGTCCTCAAGTTCCGCACACATCTCTTCGTCGTGAAGCTTGTACGTTTCACGAGACCTACGTCCGAGGATAAATTCCAACTTTCTGAATTGAAATGACTGAAATCCGCTCGCCTTTTGTAGGCGGTCTCGAAACGACTCGAATGAGATCGGCGTCATCGTCTCTAAGATGTCCAGCTGCCCAACGAGCGTCTTCAGAATTGCCCGAACCCGCTTAAGGGTGTGGTTTGACTGACTAAAGGACGCGCTCTCAAGTGATTCTTGTAGGAGGTCAAATTCATGCAAGAGTTGCTTGAACCAAAGCTCATACACCTGATGGATGGTAATAAAGAGAAGCTCGTCGTGCTCTGGGCCCTCGGAGAGAGGAACTTGCAGCTCGAGTAAATCATCGACTTTTAGATAGCTCTGATAATTGATGTCCATGTCTCTTCCCCTGTGAGGTCAGAGAGGCTTATCGCTGATAGCTGGGAAAAGACAAGACCTCTAGAATCACGTGACGGTCTGGGTCAATGTCCCACCATGCGTCCATCTCGGGCGGGAGCACTGGCGGTGCGGAGCCGACTCCGACAAATAGAGGACTTGGCCGTTGCCCTCTCGTGAGTTGGAAAAGCCCACTGAGATGGGCACCCAAGATGGCTGTCTCGATGGCGATAATATCATAATTACCATCAGCTACTTGCTCGGCAGCCTCCGCGGGTTCTACGAAGTTCAGCTCTACGCCAATCTGTTGGAGCGAGAGACTAAGCCCCTGATAATTGTCGGGTTTGGTCGAGACGAAGAGGACTCGCTTGGATCGCAAGAGAAGCTCCCGTGCCTTGTGTTGGGTGACGAAATCACGTTTGTCGTCTTCCTGAGAAAGCACCACGCGGATGACAGAAAGAAGCGTGTCGCGCTCAATCGGTTTTGGTAGGTAAGCCGCCGCACCCGCCTCTTTGAACCTTTGCGCAACACCTGGCGAAGCATCCGCTGAGAGGACAATAAAGCGCAGATCGGGCCGGGCGCTCAACTTTGAGATCACCGTGTTATCACCGTCGGGATCTACCAAGATTAGGTCGGGGCATTTCTCTGTAGAGTTCATCACTCGGGCGAGCTCATCGCTGAATGCGGGAAAGGCTTCGATTGTTTTGAAGTATCGACTTAAGTTGCGGGCGACCAACTCGCGGCCGGTTTCCGAATTGTCGATGATAACGAGGCGTGTGTTACCGATCTCATTGAGCTTCACCAACTCGACATGGCTTAGAGGTGTTGTGTCGAGTGCGCTCTGCCAAGAGAGACTAAAGGTTGAGCCCTCGGTGCTCGTCTCTTCGAGCTTGAGTTCGGCCTGCATTAGGCCAGCCAAGCGTTTGGCCGTTGACAGTCCTACGCCAAGCCCACCATGGCTCCGTGTTGACGAGCCGTCGACCTGCCGAAAGGCGTCAAAAATGACATGTTGTTCGATTTCAGGAATGCCTGGCCCTGTGTCCCGCACAGTGATTCTCAGCTTAACCGAACCCTCATCAGCCGGCTGGGCGACTAAACTCAACTCAATGGCACCCTCGACTGTAAACTTTACGGCATTATCGAGGAGGCTCGCCAAGATTTGCCTAATGCGCGTCGGGTCGCCTGAAATGCGGCCCGGAATTGAATCCAGGTTGAGCTTGAATGAGACATTGTCGTGGATGCGTTTCTTGGTTTGTTCGGAAATATCGAAGAGCATCATCTCTAAATCGAAAAGGGCCGAATCGAGCTTAATGCTTCGGCTCTCAAGCTTAGAAAGATCGAGAAGTTGATTGATGACAGCCATCAAGGTTGTTGCACAGCTTTGGATGTGTTCGACGGTTTCAAGGTTATCGAGACCGAGATCAGGGTCCTCCGCCAGGATTTCAACGAAACCGAGGATCCCGTTCATCGGAGTTCGAAGCTCGTGACTGATGGTGGCTAAGAATTCCGATTTGATACGGTTAGCAACAATCAGTTCGTCTCGGGCTTGACTGATTTCGTGGGTCCTTTCAATGACCAAGCGTTCGAGTTGGTCAACGCGCAGCTGCGCGACTTCTCTCAATGCCCATTTTTCGGTGAGCGATGTGGCTAACTGAATTACCTCGACGTTGTCGAAGGGCTTTTTCACAATGAGCAACTGGTCAGTATGCCCAACCCGCTGGATAATTTCGCGCCATGAATAATCCGCGAACGCAGTACAGATTGCGATATGAATTTTGGGGTCGACCTTCCAGATTCTCTCGATGGTCTCTAGTCCGTCCCAGCCAGGCGGCATACGCATATCGACGAACGCTAATGCATAAGGTTTTTCTTCTTCGATCGAGCGAACGACCATGTCATAGCCTTCTTGTCCTTGAGTCGCAAAGCTAAGGTCGAAGGTGATTTTCGCATCATTCGCGGCCGTATCGGTCGGCGTTCCGAAGAGATGGGCTTCGAGGTCATCGAGCTCGGAGTTCTCTTGAACAGCCCCTAAAATTTTACGGAAGTCATCGTGAATGGCTTCGTTGTCATCGATAATCAGAACGCGATGGTTCGTTGCGTGGAGTGAAGCTTCAGACATCTCGGCTCCACTTTAGCGGTAATTTAAGTTCAAAGGTAGCACCTAACCCCAGGCCTGGACTCTTGACGGCAATGGAGCCACCCATTTCTTGTGCAGCCAGTGCCGCCGTATGAAGACCAAAGCCGTGACCATCGTGCTTGGTGGTAAATCCATGGGCGAATATTCTAGTGAGGTTTCGTTTATCGATGCCCATACCGTTGTCTTGAACAGCGAATGCAAGCTTACCACTTTCCGCGACTACCGAGATTTCAATTTCCGGTGCCAATACTTTGGAGTCTCGAATAGAGTCCGCGGCATTTTTGACTAAGTTAACCAGAATTTGGAGGACCTTTTGTCTGTCGAGACGGACCTTTTCGGTCACAGTCAAATTTCGTTGAACCTTGATATTGGCCCGGTTAATCGAGAGTCGGTTAATATTCAGCGTATCTTCAATAAGTTCCACCGGGTCAGTCGACTCAAATACGCCCCCGGTTCGTGCATATGCTTGTTGAACAGATACGATGTCTTTGATGTGTGCGATATTCTTATTAAGGCTCGCCATCTCTTCGTAGACGTTTGAACGCGTGGTATCGAAACGTTCTCCAAGAAGTTTGAGATAACGTGGTAGTTGTTTTGCTCGTCCATCGTCGGTCCAGAAATTGGTTTCGGTACCAGTATGGTCTTCAATGAGATTGATTGCCTTATCGAGCCCGCTAAGCTCGAGGGTTTCGAGTTTTTCATTGATAAGGTTTGCCGAAACATTAACGCTGTTAAGAACGTTGCCGACGTTGTGTAGAACACCCGTAGCCACTTCAGCCATACCAGCTTGACGACTGGCCGATACGAGTTTTTCTTGAGTCTCTGCGAGCTTACGCTCAGCTTCTTTTCTTTCAGCAATCTCAGAGACTAGGTCGTCATTAGCTTGTTGAAGCGCGATCGCTTGGGTCTCGAGGTCACGGATGTTGAGTTCGATAGCGGCTCGGTGACCCTTTAGATTTTCCGCCATCTGATTCATTGCAGAGCCCAGCGTATCCTGGTCGGATGCCAACTCAACTCGGACAGCAAGGTCACCCGATGCGATATTTTCAGCAAGTTGCACTTTTTGCCGGAGACTATCGACAAAGCTATCCATAGCACGTGCCATCCGTCCGATTTCATCGGGTGTCTCAATGTTGAGACGAAGGTCCAGTCTGCCTTCGCGCAGTGCCTCAAGCATCGTGACTGTCTTGTGAAGAGGGCGAAGAATTAAGCGACTAATTACGTTTTGAACGACCCCGACTGAGATGAGAATCGAGACAATAAAGAGCGCGAGGTTATACGCTTGCTCACGCCGTCGGTCGTTGACGACCTCGTCGAGGCTTGCGCGCAGCGCTTCGGAGATAGCTCTTTCTAAAGTAGTCAGTCGGACTTCAAGGATTGCGCGATTGTCTTTGAGTGGATCGCGTTCAATACCCCCGGCACCATTGGCCATTTGAGTGTACTTATCCTGAGCCATCTCGGTGAAATAGCGCAGCTTGGTATCGATATTTGAGAGTTCTTGAAGCCTGGTGGGACCGAGATTTTTAAGTTCTCTAAGCTCGTTAAGCGCTCCAATAGCCTGTTGGGCGTAATCTTGGGCTTGTTTTACGTAGGCACTCTCGCCCAAAACCACTGCATCATCATACGACTTCAGTTGGTTTTGGTATGCTTCAAGCGCGCGTTGGCTCAGGCTCGTTGCAGGCAGCAGGGTTTCTGTAATCGATAAAATGACCCGCTCGCCGTTACGACCAAGATAGATGCTCAACGCCATAGACGAGACGTAGCCAGCGATCACAGCTGTGATCCCAACCCAGATTTTACCTCTAATCTTTAGCCGATCTAACATGTGATTTAGGAGGTACCGCTTACCATAATATCGTTGATTCGAATGTAGGGTGCACCAGACGAACCGCGGAAATGTATTCGGTCGCCGACAGCATCCACCCCGTTCATCATTTCTATCATGTCCCCGGCTATAGTGACCTCCTGAACTGCCTGAACGACCTCGCCGTGCTCGAGTAAGAGTCCATTGACGCCTCTTGAATACTCTCCGGTTACGGCGTTGACGCCGCGGCCAAGCCCGCGTGTGATGAGCAGCGCCCTTGGACACTCTTTAAGTAGAGATTCTTCTGCCATCTCGCCGGGCTCAACATAGACATTAAAAGTTCCGATGTGCGGTAATGACCCTGCCCCTCGTTGTCCATTGCCCGTCGATTGTTTTCCGGCCTTCCGTGCGGTGTAGCTATCGTAAAGATACGTCGTAAGAATCCCTTTATCGATTAGATTCTTTTTAGAGGCCGGGATTCCTTCGCCATCAAAGAGGCTACTCGCAGCCCCTCGTTTCACAAATGGGTCATCGACCAGCGTTATTTGCGGTGACGCAATTTGAGTTCCCAGACGTTCGTTTAAAAACGAGGCCTTCTTGTAAATGAGGTCCCCATCAATTGCACCGATGATACCTCCCAAAAATCCAAGCGCCATTGGGGGCTCGAAAATGATAGGAAGACTCTGAGTTGCAATTGCTTTTGCCCCGAGCATCCGGAGTGAGCGTTCGCCTGCTCGCTTACCGATCGACGCGATTGGGTCCAAGTCTTCGAGATGGGTCTTCGAGTCGTACCAGAACTCGGTCTGAAGTTCGCCGTCTTGCTCGGCGATAGGATTGCACCATGCAGCGATACCGGTTCCGGATGCGGTGCGGACCACTCCAGAGCTTGTGATGAGAACGGAATGTGAGTCACCAGTAGAGATGCCGCTGTCGCCAAATTTCTGAATCTTCGGACTTACTTCCCGTGCCGCGGATTCCATTTGATGCGCCCATTAAATTTTATCAGCGCTTGGGTTTTCAAGGATAGCGGGGTCAAACGACTCGAAAGCTTGTCCGAGGTCGACTCGGCCGGGCTCGGCCTCAGCCACACCGTGATGAGGGTCGGGTTCAAGATGACGAGCCATTTCCACAGCTTTGGCGGCGAGATTCTTGAGATTGTCGTCTGAAAAGTCCGAACTGGTACAGAAGCTTTGTTTCTTATCAACGACGACTCGGACGCCCAGTTGTTTCGAGGTTGCTTGGGTAAGTGTTTCGACGTTTCCACAACTCACCTTCACTTCGAATTCATTGCCGCGCGATGCCACGACGTCCGCTTCATCCACGCCGAGTGGTTTAAGATATTCCAGTAGTTGTTCTGCTCGCTTCAAGAGCTCGCTATGAACGTTTGTATCGGTCATTGGCTGGTTCCCCCCACGGTCATGTTGTCAATTTTTACGGTAGGCATGCCTACGCCGACCGGAACGGATTGTCCGTCTTTGCCACAGGTCCCGATGCCGGGGTCGAGGGTCGGGTTGTCTCCGACCATTGATATATTTTTCAGGGATTCGGGCCCCACACCGATCAAAGTTGCATTTTTAACCGGCGCGTCGATTTTCCCGTTTTTAATGAGGTAACCTTCTCTCACTTCAAACACGAAGTTCCCATTGGAGATGTCGACTTGTCCGCCGCCAAACGATGCGCAATAAAGTCCATCTTGGACACTCTCAATAATTTCACTATGCGAATGAGGACCCGGGGCCATGTATGTGTTGGTCATTCTAGGCATCGGTGCGCACTGGTAGCTTTCACGTCGACCACTGCCGGTTGAGCCTGTTCCAAGGATTTGCCCGGCTAGACGGTCGGCCATAAAGCCTTTCAGGATGCCATTTTCGATGAGAACCTTCTCTTTTGCGACTTCACCCTCGTCATCGATATTAAGTGAACCCCGGCGATGAGGTAGTTCCCCATTATCAATCACGGTGCAGAGGTCAGAAGCGACTTTCTCTCCCAACTGATTGGCATAAAGAGACGTACCCTTATGAATAAAATCAGCTTCGAGTCCGTGGCCGACCGCCTCGTGCAATAGAATACCACTCCATCCAGGGCTTAAAACCACAGTCCGTTGACCGGCCGGACAATCGATGGCACCGATCTGAGCGATAGACATTCGAGCAGCTTCTTTCGCAACTGTCTCTGGGTTAAATTCATCAAAGAAGTCGAAGTTTACCCGTCCTCCTCCGCCATGACTGCCCGTTCTTCTTTCCCCGTTGGTGTCGGCAGCGACAGTAGAGAAATTGAACCTGCACATGGTTCTGAGGTCATCAACCAAGACGCCTTCTGAGTTGGCGATCAAGACCTCCTTTGTGGCGTCGGCGAAAGAACCCATGACCTGTGAGATACGTGTGTCGTAGGAGCGAGCAACCCGGTCACCCAATTGGAGCATCTCGATTTTTTTCTGGAGTTCGATCGCGCCAGGATCAGCGTGGATCGGGTAGCGATCTGGAGTCTGTCTACCGGCAACTTTAAAGCTTCGCGTTGTCTTGCCAGACTTCGCAATTGCCCCTGCAACTTCGGCAGCTTTGTGTAGAGCGGCGGTAGATAGGTCGTCGGAATAGGCATAGCCGACTTCAGTTCCCTTGATGACACGGATGCCGATACCACAGGAGACCCCATAGCCAGCTGTTTTAACCTTTTCCTCCTCAAGCGCGACACTTTGTGCGCGGCCTCGTTGAAGATAAACTTCGGCGAAATCACCACCGGTATCCATGGCGCGGCTCAGGAGGGTTTCGATGACTGAGACTGGAATCAAGTCTAGTAGGGTTGTCTTCATTCCTTGGGGCCTTTCTGTTTATCTCACCGCGCTACAGCGCTCGCACGTGACTCGCGGATGACCGTGACTCTGATTTGGCCAGGGTACACAACTTCTTCTTCGATCGTTCGAGCAACGTCTTCGGCAAGTTCAATCATGGATGCATCATCGTACTGGCTATCTTTCGACTTTTCTCCGACCATGCGTTCGGAACCAGGCACAGCCAGACGGATCTCGCGGCCAGCATGCATGATATCAACCCGTTCAAGACCCTTGCTCGAACCATGCGCGATATCAGAGAGCTGTTGCATGCGGGCTAAATAGAGTGACGCGGTCTCGCGCCGAGCACCTGGCCGAGCGCCACTGAGGGCATCAGCTGCGGTAACGATATACGCGATCGGGCTATTCATGGGTTCATCATTGTGATGTGAGCCGATAGCATTGGCGATGATTTCGGCTTCTCCGCAACGCCTTGCGACCTCCGCTCCAAGAACTGCGTGGGAGCCTTCGTGGTCGTGGGTCATGGCCTTTCCAATGTCGTGCAGTAAGCCGCCGCGCATTGCGTCTTTTACATTTAAGCCCATCTCCTTGGCGAGTAGTCCGGAGAGTCTCGCCACCTCAACCGCATGTAAAAGCTGATTTTGGGAATAGCTGAGTCTAAACTTCAGACGTCCAACCAACGAAACAATGTCAGGATGAACATTCTCCATCTCAAGCGAACGAATTGCTTGGTTACCGGCCTGGAATACTTCGTTGTCCAGCTGTCTGCTTACTCGATGGCAGAGCCGTTCGACTCGCGCAGAATCCGTTGTCCAGTTTTGGGATAAGCGTGTTAACACGCGGCGTGCTGCTTCTCTGCCGAGTGGATTTTCTCCTCGAATACCGATGACGTTGCTGCCTCTATCCCAAAGCTCAACATCGAGTTCCTCACTGAGTTGTTGAGCCATTGGTGTTGAGGAATCGCGGAGAACTTCGAAGGCTTTTGGAGGCATCTCAAATTGATTCGTGACCCGTTCCAGATGACCAATTCCGTCGTATCGGTTCAGCGTGAGTCCTAAGATACGTCGTGCGGCTAAGGGCCCTTTACGTTCATTATCCTCTTTATCTTGTGCTTTACGTTGCTCAAGTCGGCTCAGGTAATTGCCTTTGGAGGACGAGATAAGCTCCTGGGTAACGGCTTCGGCATTGGTTAGAGCAATCGTTTCTAATTGATGTGTGTGGTGGGATTGCAAGTCAGCCGCTCGATCTCGAGTTTTGATGAGAGTATTGCCAAGGTCGTTTACGTTTTCTTCAAGCTCGTCGAGTTCTTGGTCGATCGCTTGGATTTCGATCTCATGCTGGCGTTCTTGAGCGGTTTGCTCGGCTTGATAAAGCTCAAGGGCTTCCTCTTTATCGGTGAGCACCAGTTCTTGCTGCTCAAGTTCTTCACTGAGCTTAAGCTCTTCTCTTCTTAGGTTGAGTGCTTCGCGGGCACGCTTGTCGTCGTACTGCCGCTTGAATTGCCGCTTTTTCGATTCGGCGGTTAAACGCAAGGCCTTTGCAAGGGATGCGCGCTTGAAGATAACCACCGCAATTGTCAGGAGTGTGGCAGTTCCCCAGGCCAGCAGCGTCGTGCTCAGTTCCATGAAAGCCTTCGTTTCTAATATCCCTCAGATCTAGGGAGCCGTAACGTTAACGTCTACGGTCAAACATAGCGTTTATCTTGGAAGTTTACCACCGGCGTCGTCCGTAGAATCGGGGTGGGGAACGACAGTTTATTCCCAGCGAAAGAGCGAGACGTAGAGAAGCTGGTCGTCCGAGTGGGAGGCCATATTGATGACAGGCCAGCTACTTAGACATGCTTCAGGAAGGTCGGCCTCTTCCAGAACCTCTGGTTGCCCAAGTGAAACGTCACCCGGAAGTAGAACTTTGGCAGAACCAGCGATCATATTGGCCAACTCACCCACCGTGTCGTGAATCGCATCTTCGCCAAGCATGGAGTCATCTACTTCGTACATGATCGAAGCTGCATCACGCGCGAGTGACTCTTGGCAAGATAGGAGAAGACCTCCGTCCCAGGTTCCACTTGTCTCCATCCAAGCGCACAAAAACTCGCTATCGACATCGTCTTGGGTTTCATCTGATGGGAGTCTCACGAGATCAATTCCGACGACCGTCGACCACACCGAGCGAACGATCTCGAAGAGCTCATCGTTATTCATTGCCATGTGTTAAGACGTTCCATCAAATCTAAGGGTTCTCTTGGATGCTGAATCGATGTGAACGACCCCAACACCTTGAGGCCACCCTATACCAAGTGGGGAGTCGATGGAAACCTTTGTTCGCGAAGATGCAAATTACGTTGCGCTGCGATTGCCCTCATTCCGCGAGATACCAATCTTGTTAAAGAATAGATCTTCGATTGTGCGTTGGGTGAGCTCCCAGAGCAGCTCGCGGTTGCCACAATGTCTGAAGAGGCCGAGGTCTACCCGGAATGCACCTTTGTCTGCGCGCCCACCGCCATAGTACTCACCGCTGGATGGGTTTGTTCCGAGGAGATCTTTGATGAAGCGGTCTGGGTCCACGACATTACTGGTGGTCCTGAGCGAGCCGTCTACGAAATGATTGTTGATTACTCCGTAGCAGAGGACAGTATCGATACCTTCGCGTTGTAGAAGGTAGTCCGCCGCTTGGCCAATGCTGTCGCGATCTTCTTCCCTTACGAACCCTGCGCCTGCAATCAGGAAGGTGTCAGCGATCACCTTATTCGCGTAGGCGCGCTGGGTAATTTCCATCGTTCGAGGCGAGATACTCTGCATTGAGATGGAGAGTAGGAGTTCGTGGTCGGCGTAAGGCGCGAGAAACGACGCAGCACGGTAATCAATTTCGCGTGCTCGTAGGTAGTCGTCGGTGTCGGAGCGGATGCCGTAGAGAAGGGCACTTGCAAGCTTGCCGCATTGAGAGTTCTCTCGCTCAAGCGCTGGGCCAACTTCCGCCAGATATTCAGCGTAAATTGAACAGGTTGAGCCGGAGTCCTCGCGAACATCCAAGAAGTCAGCCTGGGTCTCAGGTTGCAACTTATGATGGTCGACAATGCTGATAACGGGCAATTCGTCGAGTGGTGCCGGAACTGTAAAGAGTTGGCTATCGACAATAGCAAGGCCCTGATAGTTGGTCAGGTCAAGCTTCTCGGTGTAGCGCACCATATCGATTGCGAGCTTTTTCACCAAAGCCCGATTTTCTTGATGTGAGATATCGTCGAAGTAGAGGATAATCGTGTCGATATCGTAAGACTGGCAAATATAGGCGTGCGCCATGGCACTGCCAATGCTGTCGGGATCCGGGAACCCACGGATAGCGATAACGTGTCGCTCGCCTCGATGCGATTCTAGGATTTGGTGAAGATTGGCTTTACGCGCGAGCGCGAGAGTTTCTTTTGCTTGTCCCATGGGTCTAGATTGTACGCCAGTGTGTTAGAAAGGTACAATGCGAAGCGATTTTATCGTTTGGAGGGTACGTTTTTGTC
>JAYYQC010000307.1:0-8993 GCA_036128675.1 Myxococcota bacterium
TTGCTCTTGGCCGACCCAGCCGGCAAACGCCAGAAAAGCCACCAATGTGATGCCAAGCGAGAGTAAGCGACGATGAACCTGTTTCACAACTACCTCTGTCTTCGCAACGTGACGATACCAAGTCCCAATGCAATGAGAAGCACCGGCAGGACATCCAAAGAGAAGAATTGGATCCGTCCGAAATCCTTCTGCGTCAAAGTGAGTAACCCAGACTGACGATTTTTAGGTCGAATCGTTAAGAGCGCCTCGTCCTCAAGCAAAAAGTTTAAACCATTCATCAAGAAATCCGTGTTGCTTTGAATGGTAAGGTGTTGATTGGTCGCCACATCCGAATCGCCTAAAACTAGGAGCCGAGTGGCATCCGAGATCAATTCAAGCGATGGATTCTTCTGTGGCTTCTCTGACAAGACCGCCACAGTCGTCTCATAAATATCATCGTCGGTCTGTTCGGCCGTATCGTCTTCAATCTTTGCCTCACCCCAAGCGGACTCTCCACCACGCAAGAGCGCTACCACCTCAAGACCGCGAGGTGCATCTTCGTTTACCCGGACAGTTCGAGTGGTATGGAAAACCGTGAGCCCCAACCCTTCGGTGATTGGGTGTTGCGTTTCGGGAACCGGAACGATGAGCGGTGTCACTGCGCCGAGCCCCATCATCTGTCCCATCGGATTGGTATCTACAATGACAGTATCATCTACTATGATGCCCCAACTTAGAAAGATCGAATCTAATCCAATATTGACCATGGGATCTAAGAGAGCCAATAGTCGACCACCGCGGTCTAAAAAGTCTTCAACCGCTTGAAGCTCAGGTGCAAGTAAAGGCCGCTGAGCGCCTGCTATGACGAGAACTTTAACGTCCGACGGAAACCTAAACGTGGTTGCATTGGGCGCAGTCAAATCGACTTTTTTCCGTGTCTCGACGCTCTCAATTTGGCTAAGATTTAACGGGACCAGCTCATGGCCTTCGGCACTTACCGCGTCGCGGAAAGCCTTCGCACCGAGCGCCTCTGTGGCGTTATCAATATTGAGCTCTCCGTGCCCAATGAGATAGTGGATTTTTTTGGCGACACGGTTGGTCACCTCAACCACCGCATTGGTCAAAGTCTCTTCGCTCACCTCTTTGACTTGAACGCTACGCTCACCACTCTCAATGACAACTCTGGCTCCCTCCGCTTGAATCCCAAACTTCTGAGCAAGCTGTGCGTCGATGATGGGATCAACCATCTGGTAAGAAAACTCTTCGCTTAGAGCTTGGTACCGCTCAAAGGTCTCTTTGATTGCCGCGTAATAAGGTTCGGTATTCCGAAGAAACCCATAAACTTTAACCGGCTGCCGAAGGCCTTGCATCACCTTTTGAGTTTGGTCGGAGAGCGTGTAAATCTTGTCTTTTGTCAGGTCCCATTCAACTGGACGCTGAGCCATATAGACATTAAGGGCAGCGACTGCTCCAATCACAAAGAGCGCACTCAGCAGAGACATCAAATAAAGCGATGTACTTCTGCCGCCAATTTGACGTGACCAAAAACTTCGCTCGGTTACTAAGTAAAGCAAGACACCAGCAACGCCCAACCCAAGCTTTGTCCAAAAGATGAGACCGAGCTCATCGGTTAAAAGCCAGGTGAGAGGCAAAGACACCAAAAATACTGCGCCGATTGCGCCCGTAAAGCGACCGACTGAAGACCCACGAGACTCTCTTTGATTCGTTTCCATCGTTTGCCCCCTTAACGCCACCGCTCGGCTTCAACGACACGCCAGGTCAAAAAGAGACTCAGAAAGATCACAGAAGCATAATAAGTCAAATCCACCGAGCGCAATGTACCGCGCACAAAGCTCTCCAGATGATGGGTCATCGACAAATAGAGCAATATACTCTCCCAATAACCCTCTTGTCCCCTTGCAGCCATCCCTATCACGTAGAGCATAAGAAGGGCCGCAAACGAGATGATAACCGCGACGATTTGACTCTCGGTTACTGAGCTAGCGAAGAGTCCGATCCCAACGCATGCAGCCCCCATCAAAGCGAGTCCAAGATAACCGCTAAGTACAGTTTGCCAATCGATCGGACTTACATCAGGTGTCTGACCATAGAAGGTTAAGATAACGGGAAAGAGAAGCGTGAGTCCCAGCATAATGAGCATGAGGGTGAGCGCAGCAAGGTATTTTCCCAAAACAATCTCGATGGGTCGAACGGGAACTGTCATCAATAATTGCAGCGTCTTTGCCCGCTTCTCTTCCGCAAAGAGTCGCATTGTGGAGATAGGCAACAAGAAGATAAAGAAGACCGTTAAGTTACTCAGCAATGGCGTGATGATGAAATCGGTCGCATTCAACCGACTAAGGTATTCTCGATATTGGTATTGCTGTAGCTGCATGGTCTGCATCTGGAACTCAGCGACCAATTGCTGAAAGAAGAAAGCGCTGATCAACACAAATGCGCCAAAGAGAATGTAGCTCGTCCAGGTTGTCAGAGAGACTCGCAACTCTTTGCCCGCGATTGTAAAAATACTTCCCATCATTAAACCTCGGTCAGGGACAAGAAGATTTGCTCAAGCGACTGAGCGGAGCTCTTGTCAGCGTGCTCCGCCACAAGATTGGCGAGCGTATTGTCTGCGACAATCTGACCACGGTTAATGATCACGACGCGCTCGCAGGTCGCGACGACTTCTTGAAGAATATGCGTCGACAGAATCACGGTATGGGCTCCTGAGAGTTCTTTAATGAGCTCGCGAACCTCACCAATTTGCCGAGGGTCAAGACCAACAGTCGGTTCGTCAAGGATGAGTACCGGCGGGTTCCCCAAGAGGGCTTGGGCGAATCCGGTTCGCTGCTGATAACCCTTGGATAGATTTCGAATCAGTCGTCGATGCACAGTCTCTAAGCTTAGACGCTCAATCACGCGATCGATTTCAGATTGAAGATTGGCCTTCGGAATCTTCTTTAACTTTGCAACAAAGCGTAGATACTCACTCACGGTGAGCTCGGGATACACCGGAGGAATCTCCGGCAGGTAGCCGATTGACTTACGAACGGTCATTGGGTCTTCGAAGACATCAACCCCCGCGACCTTTACAGTACCACCCGACGCAGGAAGAAAGCCGGTGATGATTTTCATCGTCGTGCTCTTACCTGCACCATTCGGTCCAAGAAACCCTACAATTTCGCCTTTTGCGACATTGAAAGAAATGTCGTTGACCGCAACTAAATCGCGATAACGTTTCGAAAGCTTTTCTATCTCAATCATTGTGTAGACTTTATGCCGCCGCTCTAGATTACCGATTCATGACATTATTGCTTGCAAGGCTCGTTTAGTTCACGTGCACCAGAAGCGTCAGGAAGATCTGATTCATCGTGACATCGACTCCGTCCACATCGAATTCCAGATTGTCGCTGCGATTGTAGATAAACGTGTCGTGGCTAACCGCGTGATGAAAGTAGTCAAGAGACACCTTGAAGACATCAGAGACAAAATACTCAAGGCTGGTGCCGAAGGTGAACGCACCAAAGCCTTCACTCCACGCAACCGGGTCGATCCCAACGGGGTCATATCCCTGATAAGTACCGCCCCACCCAAAAAAGAAGCTCATTTCCAGCGGCTGCAGATAATCCGGTAGTTCTGATTGCCAATGCCAGTGCGGGTAGAGCCGCGCACCCAAGCGCCAATTTGCCGCCCAGCTCTCTTCCCCATCGATGCCTAGGCTGTCGGCTTGCCCTTGGATAAGTCCCTCGAGAGCACCGTAACCCATGATATTGTAGCCAAGTCGAAGCAGCATCCCGCCACCGCCGCCCTGGGAGGTCTTGGGAGAGCTACCTTGAATACCGCTGACCCTTACCGCATCGTCGCCATTGAGCGAGGAGAAGCCACCGCCCAGACCCATGTGAAAGCCCTCGCGCGCATGGGCAAGGCCGGCCGCCAACAGGATCGAGAAAAATAGTATGGTATGTCGCATGGTTTGCCCCTCCGGCCCACATGGTTTGGGCGGGTTATAACCAAAGGTTAGCGGGGCGTAAACGGTCGGTTGGTGTGAGTTGAGAGGAAATTAGGAGAGCCACTGAGACAGATCTTGGACCGAGGCCGGTGGGGAAGGACAGCGCACGCTCAGAGTGCACGTTCCCCCGCGCTGTGCCCTATTCCTATTCGTAGCAAACTGCCTCGTACGTGACTTCAACAACCTCACCCGGTCCTGGAATCGATGAACCATTGAAGACAATCGAGTTGGTTGCTGCATCAAAGGTCCAACCATTCGAGCCATCTAGTGGAATGTCTCGACAGTTAATCGGATTACCGTTGCTATCAGCGTCACAGACTCTCACTGTGATTGAGCTTTCGCTCGCTGGACGTCCAAGCGGGAACTGACGGCGTGCATTGAAGACATCCAAACCTAAGCTTGCAATGAGGTCACTCCAATCCGCGGTACAGATCGAACGAAACTGGCCACCCACTGCCGTTACAGCCTCTTGGTCGAAGTCATTGGCATCCGCAGTTGAACACCCATTCGGCGGTGGCCCTGCAATCGCGCTGATATTCAAGAGGTCGGGGTTCCCGATGCCTTTGAGGTTTCTGAAGAAATCCACGTAAAGCTGCGGCGTACCATCGCTCTGGTCTTCTTCATCGGTTACCAGAATGACGTAAAGCTTAGCATCATCGCGGTAGAAACCATTGTTAAATCCATCGATGTTTGGATAATCCAGCGCTTTACGTGCAGCTTGAAGCGGTGCTTCCTTGCTGTCGGATGATGGACGCCCCGAGTCGGTGGTCTTCACGTTACACTGAAACTGGGAGCGTTGTTCAGCAACTGGCTGCGCGTCCGTGATCCACAGCGGATTACCATTGCACGCGTAGAGCCGACCGGCCTGATCACTCTCAACATCCGTCGTGATGACACCAATATGGTAATCGGTATCCAAGGACGTCGCACTGTCGATGAATGAACTGAAGTTGGTTGCGAGCGAGTTTTGCTCTTCACTCATCGAACCTGAGTCATCCACCGCCCATAAAACATCGACCTTGGGTCGCAGAGGCTGTGTAAAGGAGTCTTCACCTTGGTCATCGGTCGTACCTTCACCAGTGACCGGTAC
The DNA here is from genome assembly GCA_036128675.1 of Myxococcota bacterium. Taxonomy (GTDB): domain Bacteria; phylum Myxococcota; class XYA12-FULL-58-9; order XYA12-FULL-58-9; family JABJBS01; genus JAYYQC01. The sequence goes on from JAYYQC010000307.1 coordinate 5,079, forward strand.
CGCAAAGACTTCTTCGTTATCATCGGTTGATTCAATCTGGACAACACCCGAAGCATTACCTACCTCATTCGCGCAGAAACGTACTTCAAAGGTTGAAGACTCTCCCGGTGCGATACTGAGATTGCTTGGCTGGGTTGCTTCGAAGCCCGGGGCACTCGAGGCAAGCAAACCTAAGCTGTTGATATCCAACGTACCATCGCCGCTGTTGTAAATCGTAACCTCGCGCCAAGCGGAGCAACATCCTACCGTTACAAGGCCGAAATCAATCTCACCCGGAATAACATCGATATCGGGCTGTGTTCCATTTCCGGAAAGCGCGACACTCTTGGTCTCGAAGCTACCGCCGCTTCCGCTATTTGCAGTCAGCTCAAGAGACGTCGTACCGCAGAGAATCGGAATCTCTTCAAACGGGTTACTGCCAGAGCTTGGTCGTGGCGAGAACGTGACATCAAGTGTGGATTGACTGTTGACTGGAATCGTTCCGGGTAGGTCGGTCGACGCCCACGAGAACTGATTTCCCGAGAGACCTTGAACCCGAATAGATGAGACATCGCAATCTTGCGAGCCTGTATTCTGAACCCGAACAGTCAAAGTCTTATCTTGCCCAACGTTAACGTTGCCGAAGGAGAGGCTCTCTGATTGGCAGAAAAGGGTCGGGGGATTAAGAGGCTCGACTGTGATCTCACAGTTCGGCGAACCACCGGCTTGAGCCTTCAAGAGCAACTCAGAGTCACCTGACTGGTCGTCATGAGAGTAGAAGATCTTACCGAAATGATTGGTCCGGCTCTCACCCGGCTCTCGTGAGAAGACCAGGGTGTATTCTTGGGAGGAGTCGCCTGGATCTAGACTAAAGACCCCTGGAGTGCCACTAGGTTCATAATATTGGAACATATCGGCACTGTTACTGTCTGGAACAAACTCTCCGAGTGTCACATTGGTACATGGCAGATTTCCAACGTTCTTAAACGTCACTGGTTGAAGTCGAGAGAGTCGTTCCCCACAGTTAATTTGCGGAAACGGCGGTGGTGGACATGAGCCACCGAGTCCCGCTTCGTCTGTCGCGACCCAGCCAAAATCAACCTCGGTTGGAACAGGCACCAAGTTACATCGGTCTGGCTGGCCAATTCCCGCCCGCAGGTCAGCATTCGTTTGGCGGTCACTGACATTTGTTGTGAATAAGATTCGACCATTGAGAGCGGTACCGGGAACCCGAGCAGGATCCGGTACGAGATCAACCATGATCTCCAAGACATCACCCACTGCGAGGGTCTGGGACGCCCAAGGAATCTCCGCTACCTGAAAGTCACCTGGGGTATTGGGTGCGAAAGTCGCATCCGAGATGACCAATTCATCTTCGAAACCACAGTTCTCAAGAAAAAGTCGACGCGACTCAGTTGAGTTCACAGCAACCTGGTATTGCGGTGCTTGTCCAAACTGCAACACATTGTCATCAGGGTTATCGTCCTCCGTGGAGATGCAGAGGTTTGGTCCCGTAACTTTTCCGCGTAGCTCGATATTCTGAACCGGACCGAGCCCGCCAACTTTTAAGCTACCCACGTGGGCACCAGCCGCGCTTGGCCGATACTCGACCTGCACCTCAAGGCTCTCGCCAGCAGGGATCACCGCACATCCGATCTCCTGCAGGAAGAAAATGGCCCGCTCACCGACCGCTTCACCCGGATTCTCAGGAATACCATCGTCAGCCAATTCGACTGTAACGGAAACTTCAGACGTCCCACCATTGGTCAACGTCACTGTCTCGAGCCCAAGAGCCCGAGGCCGGTTGGTCTCATCCAAACCCAGCTCTGCCGCAGAGAAAACGCCGAAATCTAGCAGAGTACCATCGCCACATGAACCATCTGGTAAACAGGCTTCGCCATCACCACTGCCGACATTGAGAGCCACCGACCACCTTGGCGAACGATCCGACGATGTCACAACAATCAGTTCCTCACTCACTGTGGCATCCGTAAGAGGGTTCACTTGAATAGTCAGCTCAAAGAGTTCGTCATTGCGGATAGACCAAGGTCCGTCAGTAAGATCGAGAGTTTCAACCGTTGCGTCGGTTGAATCCTCGCTGAGCCTCTGCAAACGCACTAAGGAAAAGATTCCCGTGGAGTCATTGAGTTCAAGATCGATCAGTCGAAGCTCGAAAGGTGCATTGTCGTTGGCGATCCGTAGCGTACGAAACGCGACTTCACCTGCGGTTGGCGTACCGAAATCTATACTGGCACCGTCGTCGGGTAGCTCATTGCAACCACAGGCCGAACCGCGGTCACACATCTCTAACCGCGCAAGCGCGGCAATCGACTGCAAGTTATCGCTACACTGGCAATCAACCAGACTCAGAAGTAGACCTAGGCAGAGTAAAAAGTTGCCCTTGTTCAGCACAACGACCTCCTGTACGCGTAAGTGGGATATGGCGGAACTTTAATGGTCTACTTACTGCGATGGCAAGCAAGTCGGATGAAAATCAACTAGGAAGTAGCTATGATTGGTATTACCAAATTGAGAATCGTGACCACTTTGATCGTGATTATGTGCCTAAGTGTAAGCGCATGTAAGACATCGTCCGACTCAGACCCACTTATCAAGCAGATCCCTGCAAACGGTACCAGCGTCGCACTCATCAAGGACCCAAATCAGACCATTATCAACACGATGCGGTGGCTAGAGCGCGCACTTGGGCCAACCGGTCGCAGCATCTCAGACCGATTGCGACGCGAGGGGCAACGTTTACTAGGATTCGATCCCGTAAACTCGAGCCTAAGCAAAAAACTTTACCTCGACAACGATGTGGGAGTCGCCTTCTTCAGTATGGGCACCGAAGAAGAAACCTTGTTTCTCGCTCGCTCAACCAAGCCTGATAAGCTCGAAGAAACGGTCTTAACCTGGTACCGGCGTATCGATTCAAGTGCCAAGATGATGCGTGAGAAGACCGAGAATCCGCAGATACTACTTTATCATTTTGGGAAGCCATTCGGACAAGAGCTTGTTAAAAGCTTCAGCATTCGGAAACTCGACGACGGCTGGTTTATCGCGGGGAGCTCAGCAAGTGCACTACGCAACTTTAGGTCACCCAAATTGTCCGAGAGCCTCGCAGCGGATGCGCAGTTCTCAAAGGTCACCAAAGACACGAGCCATGACATCCACGTTTGGGCACCTCCCGCGGCGCTCTTCGGCAACACAGACACCCAGCTCAATCGCCAAACTCAAGGCGTTGTTTCTTCCTTAAAGATTGGTGCCAAAGGCCTGACCTTCTCCTCAGAAGCACCTCTGGCACTGCCTTCTTTTCTAAACGCGATGAAGAGCGAGCCAATGGGCGCATTGCTGGCTAAAGCACATGAAGACGATTTCTTTGTCGCTTCAACCCGCTTGGCGCGACCAAGTACGGTTGAGGCCCTTGCCATACATCCCCCCTGGCAAGCTGAAATCTTGGAGATTCTAGAAAAGGCAACCGGTGAGACAGGACTCAATATCCAGAAGGAAGTGCTTCCTCAGCTAAACGGAGATGTCTTGGTGAGCATCGGTCTCCATTCCGACGCGAATGTCGCGAATCTTAAAGCTCTTACCCGTCTACAGAGCCTCTCGCTCTTAGGTTCCCAGTTTAGGGGACGCATTTACCTCGGTCTTAAAGATCCCAAAACAATGCAGTCTCACCTCGATAAAGGCCTTGCCACATTACAGAGTCAAGGACAGCCTTTAAGGCAACGTATCAGTCCAGAAGGCTACAAGATCATTGAACCGGCAACTGCAGCACCTGCTTTTGGTTGGGCGATTGTGAACGACTACTATGTCTATGCTCTCGGTCCGAATCAGCTCCAAGAAGCGATGACCGACCTCCATACAAAGAAAACTCACTCCAATGGGCTGGCCTCTGCTTTCGGCACAAAACGCAACGCGAGCACGGCGATC
>JAYYQC010000308.1:0-10000 GCA_036128675.1 Myxococcota bacterium
GGGGTGAGCTCTGGAAGTTCCTCTTCAGAGAGTCGGCTGTATGAACCACTCAATGCAACGTAGGGCGCATATACCGTATATGCGGAGTCGGCTCGGGCTCGAGCAGTCTCGAGATCTGCGACCGCTCGCTCAACGGCAGACGCATTGTCGATTGCGCGCGCGATGATATCCGCCATGGTCAGAGTTGCTGCTGGGGCTATGGATGAGGTGAGGAGCATGAGGGGTAGCACGCTGCTCTTGATTCTATTTAACATTGAGGGCTCCGTCGACAGGTGTCGACCTATGTATCTATTCAAACACTTACGCAAAATATTCATTTTCTCAGTATCCGCCAATCCCAGCGAGCAATTAAAGTCTTAAGGCTTTTCAGGAGTGTTGAGGGGATGCGAATTTTTGAAAACCTGTCGCGCAGATTGCCTCTCCCAATATCTGAACATTTGGGATAACTCAAAGGCATGAAGAACGACGATTCCACGCTGGTCTACTCATCGGAGACCGGTGGCAACTGCAAAAAATGCAATAAATCGATGCGGAAGTGCCGCTGTAAAACGGCTCCAGCGACAACACATGCCAGTGACGGCATTGTGCGGGTAGGGCGTGAGACGAAGGGCCGTAAAGGCAAGGCTGTTACTGTCGTTACGGGGTTACCTCTCGATGCTGTAGCACTGAAGGCACTCGCAAAAGACCTGAAAAGTCGATGTGGTACCGGGGGAACGATTAAGGGCGGTGTTATTGAGATTCAAGGCGAACACCGTGACCTGCTGATGGAAGAGCTTCAGAAAAGAGGCTACAAAGTTCGCCGCTCTGGCGGGTAGCATATTTTAAGTGTAATCTATTTATTGTATTATATTTAAAGCTCTATATTTAGTATTCTTGTATCAGGGATATGAGTTATACATAATAAACTTTCGCAAGCACTTCGTGTTAAGGGGTAATTTAGGTGGTGGGGAAGCGGATACTTTGGGGTTTGTCTTAATTTGAGAACTCCCATGGGCCAGGCATGGAATAATCTCAGTGATTCGGTTACCTACGCGTTATTACGGCGCTGGCTTGTCCAGTATCTGGTGGGCTGCGAGAGAAGGTAATCTCATGGATTGCGATGACTGCCCAAAGCTTCTTATAATCCAACGATGAGGCTCAAGAATGTTCAGTCCAGGTTTCGCTCCTGGAAGCACTACGCTGAAGCATTGAAGCTCTTTGCACCTAGCTTTGGCTGGTACCGACTACGACAAGAGCGGGGTCTTGAAGATTACCCATTTTTACCAAATTCAGACTTTGGACGATTTTGCGACAAAGGGGACCAAGACATCGTCTCGCCTACCTCGGTGCGTGAAGTTTCGAGTTTGCTGAGGCGCAGCCACACGCAAGGGTTTCCGGTCAATATCTGTGGACGTCATCACTCTATGAATGGACAGACGCTGGCGCGGACCGGTGGAAAACGACTCGCGATGGATTTTCCTTTCAATTATCTTCGTGGTGCCGATGAGGAAGGGCCATGGGTCGAGGTACCAGCCTCTTCGGACTGGTTTTCTTTGGAGGTCTTCCGAAGAGAGCGACTTTCCTTTCCGGTCTTTACCACCCACCTGAGCACCGCCATCGGAGGAACCCTCTCGGTAAGTGGGGTAGGCCAGCACTCCGTAAATTATGGCCGCCAGATAGATCAGGTTTTAGGCTTTGAGCTGGTTTTGCCAAATGGAGATGTTGTGTGGACGTCTTTGGCGGAAAATACGGAACTCTTTAGAATGGCGCTGGCAGGCTTTGGGCTCTTTGGTGTCATGACAAGGGTCCGTTTGCGCTTAGTGCCGAGCAGGGAGTGGGTCACGATGCACTCCCTGACCTTCGAGACCCTAGAGGAGGCGTGGTCGAGTCTTGAGACGCTCTGCGCGACCCATCATCTTGACCGCCGTGCTGATACGCTGACGATGACGCGGGACAACGCCTACTACTCGATCCATGTCGGTTATGAGTACCATGCAGAAGGTGAGGCCCGTGCCTGCGCTAAAGAGCTCCCCTCGCCGCTTCAGCGCTCAGGAACCTTAAAGGTGTCAAGCGACGTAATGCCGGTTATGACTCAGCGGAAGGGGCGGCGCTTCGTGCTTGATAATCTCATTGTTGGGAAGTGGAAGATGGCGCGTGAGCCCGACCACCATCCCTATTGGAACGAGTGGGTTTTTCCCACCATGGAGGCGGCGAAACGCTATACCGATGCGGTTGAAGAACTCCTCGTGGACCCGGAACATTTCCAGTATTATTTTGGGTTGTATTTCTTAGTGGTGAGGGACGACGCGAGGCGCCCTCATTCGCCGCTCTCGCTTTTCGGACCTCAGTGGCCGACGGTACCGAATGACCTTCGACTGGGCGTTGGGACATACTTTCATGTACCAATGAGCGATATGGATGGCGTTGCCCGCCTTGAAGCCCTCACCGAGAAGCTTCAAGCGCTTGCGCATCGAGAGGGCGGGCGGCTCTACCTTTACACCCATCATAAGCACCACCGATCGGACCTTGAGCTGCATTACGGCCAGGACTGGGAGGATGTCGTGAGACTCAAGACTGAGCTTGACCCTGCAGGACTCCTCAACGGTGATATCCTACCTTTTGATTGAGCCTGTCGTTGCCGATACCCTCAGGGAAGCAGATGGTGTGAACTGAGGAGCGATGATGGCCTTCTATACTTTTTTGTACAGTGCTTTGCTAATGACAGGCGAACCGGCGACGACGATTTCCCTGGAAGAAGCCCTGGATGCGCTCACAGCAAATCACCCGATTTTTGCGAAGACCTCGTTGGAGATAAAGCAGGCTCAGCTGAATGAATCCGCCCTTAAACAAGAAGAGGTTTGGCACCTAAGGCTTCGCGAGGAGAACCTCTTGCAGGGAGGTGACCCTGCAAATCCATTTGGTCCAACTCGAGCGCTTGGCGCATCGGCTAAGGTCGGACTTCAACGTGACTTTTGGTCGAATGGAAGTCGTCTCGAAGTGGGACTTACATCTTCTTATCTTTACCTGCAGCATGATGATGACGCGGGAACCTTCGCACTCGGCGCTCCTAATCTACCCGATGTTGCCATTCCATTGACCCGTGATGGGTTGGAGAGTGCGCTTTCAGTGCAATACACCTATCCATTGATGCAGAATCCAGGTCTCTTAAAGAAATTATCGCTCCAGGATGCGGCGCTTCGAGTTGAAGAGCAGGAGTATCAGGCGCGCGAGGTTCAGGAGCACGCGATGGTCTCGGTGGCTGCTCTCTTTGTTCAATGGTGGCTCCTGAGCGAACAAGAAAAAATTCTTCTCAAGCGCGTCAACCTAGCAAAAGAGAACCGTCGTCTGGTCAGCAAAAGACAGCGTGCTCGCCTCGCCGAGCGTGTCGATGTTCTACGCTCTGAACAGGCTCTTGAGCGAGCACGGAGTGGTCTTGCAGAATGTCGATGGCGTGCCTCGGGTATTGTGGCGGAGCTGCAGACTATTTTGGGCCTCGATAATCTTGCAAAGAAAGTACCTCAAGCGATCAGCCCCGAGGAACCTGCCGCGATGCAGGACGATGCGACCTGGGTAATGGAAACGCGACGATTAAGCATCTTGAACAATCTTAAAACGCGTCTTCAGCTAAAGGTGAGTGCGGAGGAGGAGCGTCTCAAACCGGAGCTTGCCCTGGTGATGAGGGCTGGCGTCAAACGAGAGGATTTCCGTTACACGGATGATGCATCGGAAGGTGAGTTTAATCCTGATGCGTTTGCGGGCGTAACCTTCAGTGTGCCGTTGGACCGAAGCTTTGTGCAAACCGGGATTGAGAGTGTGATGGTGGGGCAGCGTATCGTGGACGAAGAGATCCGAGCTCAACGTCTTGAGCTGATCTCCAAGAAGGCGCGTATCGACTCGGAGCGCGATTCGTTAACCGCGTTGGTAGCGGTGAAAGACCGCCAGCTCTCGGTTGCGAGCCAGAGGGCCCGTGAAGAAGCAAAGCTCTTCAAGCTTGGACGAACTCTACTCAACTTTGTGATCCAAAGTCAGGACGATGTTCAACAGGCGAAGATGGAGCGCCTCGAGGTTGTTGGTCGGTTAGCGCAACTGGAGATTGAAAGACTGGCGCTGATGGATTTACTCGTCGCTCGATGAGACCGAGGGTTGTGGTGCCCGCTTAAAGCGTTTTACGAGCGATTCCAAGTCAATGGTGATGGTGTACAGGCAGGGCACGAGCACCAATGTGAGTGGGGTTACGAGAAGTAAGCCATAGCCCATCGCTAGGGCCATCGGAGCCATAAAAGGGTCAGAGCCGCCCCAACCATATGCTAGAGGGATTAGACCAACGGCAGTTGTTACTGTGGTCAAGACAATTGCACGCAAACGCTCCGAGGTACCTTCTGCAATCAGATGAATGGTTCGAATGCCGGTATGTCGTTCTCTGAGACCATTGATGTGGCTAACCAGTACCAGTGAGTCGTTTACAACAACCCCCGAAAGACCAACAAGGCCCAAGAGAGCGAGAAATCCGATCGGCTCATCGTGTAGGGCAAAGGTCTGAATCACGGCGGCCGCACCGAAGGGAATGGTACTCATGACCAAAAGGGGTTGGATCAGCGAGTTAAAGAGGATGATGAGTAGGAAATAAATGGCAATGGATGCAGCCACAAGGGTAACGGTCAGGTCAAAAAGAGATTTTTGGGTTTCAACCGCTTCACCCTCGACGACGAGTCGAGCATCCCCATACCCCTGAAGATTACTGAACTTCTGCCGAACCTCGGTGAGAAGCTCCAACGGGGTTGTCAGTTGAGAGTCAACGTTTGCGGTGACGGTATGGCTTCTCTTTCCCTTGTAGTGATGCACAGCAGCGGGGCTCTCGGTAAAATCTAATGCGGCTATCTGTTTAAGCGGAATGAGCCGTCCGTCTCGATTAGGTATGAGCAAGCGCTTTAGATAATCTAAGTTTCTACGGGCTGAACCGTCCAATATAACTTTGAACGCTACATCTTCATCTCGGTATCTAATATTGGTTACATTCTGACCGTCGTACGCAATGCGGACATTTTGAGCGATATCCGCAACCGTGAGGCCGAGCTCGGCGAGTCGGTCATAATTAAGGCGGATCTGAACCTGCTTTTTTCCGGGCTCCATATCGTGGCTGACATCGGTAGCCCCAGGGAGCGTGCGCATGAAGAACACGATATCGTTGGTGAGCTTCACGCGCGCTTCGTCGTCCGACGCGACGACGCTGAGTTTCACCGGTGGTCCAACCGGGGGACCACCGGTCTTCACATGGTAAGCAACCCGGGTAACACCTTCGATTTTATTGGTAAGGGGACGCAGGTCCGCGATGATTTGGTCGGCGGTTCTCGAGCGCTGAGAATAGGGGGTTAGAATAATCTGAACGGTCCCAAATCGCTCGCCGTCCGTCGCGAAGTCGACGCCCCAGCGTCCGGCGCGTGCGATGAAGTCGGAACGCTCGTCGTCGGGTAGCGTCGCGACAATCGCTTCGAACTCTTTGAGCTTTTCGGAGGTGGCTTCAAGTGATGAACCATTGGGCATCTCGAACATCAGGTGAAACTCATCGGCAACACTGCTTGGGAAGAGGATCACCTCCATATGGTTCGCAGCGTAGTAGAACCACCAGCTAGCCAGCGCAATACAGGCTATCACGACGAGATAGCGCAGCTTGAGGGCGAGGGTAACAACGACCACGCAGGCTCTTCTTAGCGGGTCAAACCAGGTCTTCTTCGGTTTTGCGTCAAAAGGAGACGGGTCACTGCGCACCTGTTTCGCGAGAGCTGGAACGAGGTGAGCGGGCAGGGCGATTACCAACTCGAATGCGGAGGCGAAGAGAGCCATTGATATAACGAGGGGTATAACGGCGACGAATTGACCTGTGACCCCCGGAATATAGAACATCGGAGCGAAAGCAAAAAAAGTTGTGATCAGCGTCGTCATGACGGGACGAAAGACCGCAGCGAGGCCGTTTACTGCTGCATCGATTGGACTGTCACCGAGCTCGTAACGCCGGTAGATACTCTCGGCCACAATGATGGCATCATCGACTAGAATCCCGAGGACAATAATGAAACCCGAGAGTGAGATCACATCGAGTTCATAGCCGACCGCATTGAGAAGGATAAATACCCCGGCAAGGCAGATCGGGATCCCAGCCGCGACCCAAAACGCAGTTCGGTAATTTAAAAAGATGGTTAAGATAAGGTAAACGAGTACCAAGCCCATTAAACCGTTCGATTGTACAACTTCAAAACGGTTACGGACGAAGCGGGAGAGGTCGGCCACGGTGACCACTTGGATTGTGTCCGGCAGGTTATCGTTGAGCAGTTTAATGCGTTTGTTGATGTCATCGACGGTCTCGAAGATATCGGCACCTTCTTTTTTCGCGATTTGAAACGATATGGCACCGACGCCATTAAGCCGATTGATCAGGCTTGGTTCAGTGAATTTCTCTTTGACTACAGCGAGGTCACGTACTCTGATTTTGGGTCCCTCAAATGAGGTCCGTACAATCACATCCTCTACACTCTTCGGCGTCTCAAACTGTCCGATGGTCACGAGGCTTTTTTCGCTCGTGAATGATTCAAAGGTACCACCAGCGGATCGAATATTCCGACGCTCGATGGCTCGGATGACTTCCACCATCGCAATCTGATATCTTCTTATCGCTTCGGGTTTCAGCGCGATTTCGACCTCTTTGGCGTAGTATCCGTAGGGCGTAATATGACCAACGCCATAGCTATCTCCGAGGATGTCCTGAACCTGTTTGGCGGTCGCTCGGATTTCTTCGTAAGAAGCTTCGCCGACAACCGCGACCTCGATAATGGGCATCAGAGAGGTCTTAAATTCGGTAATCCTCGGCCGCTGCGTCACCTCAGCCGGAAAATCGGTGATCCGACCGATGGCGTCGCGAATCTCAGAGACGCTCTGGTCGAGGTCTTTGAGGTGTGGCTCAAGTTTGATCAAAACACTCGAACGGCCCTCTACCGAGGTTGATGTGATTCGCTGAACATTCGGAACGGCTTTGAGTTCATCTTCGATTCGGTTTGTGATGTTGAGCTCAACATCTTCGGGCCCAGCGCCAGGCAGGTAGGTATAGACGCCAACTTCACCGGTGCTGATCATCGGTAAAAGAGTGCGATTGATGCCGAAATAAGCGTGGGCACCCATAATCAACGTGATGATCACGAAGAGATGAGAGAGCATCGAGCGCGATGCGAAGAAGCGGAAGACGGCTTTCATATGGTAGCCTCAAGTGGCATCCGAGAATCGTAAGCGAAAGGCCAGGCCAGCAAAAGGTTAGGCGAGACCTTTTCTGCGTTCGTGCAGGAGCACCAAGGCCCTTTCAAGCTCTCGGGCGCTGATGAGCTTCTCTCGAAGCATGAGTTCACCGAGATAACGCTTCTGGCCGCTAGCGGCCTGAAAGTGCTGATATTGATACATCCGCATGAGGTCGGCGACATCGCAATAGCCGAGCTCAACGAGAATTGGCCCAAGAAGTGCCATGCCTTCCTCATCGAAATCAGAGTCTGGTAGACTACTTGGGCTTACACCTTCGAAGTAAGCAGCGAGATTGGTGTCCGGGTCGTCGGCCGATGGTCGCTTGTAGCCAAGGGTTGATTCAGCCATAGCGAGCTCAGCCGGGCTGATGACCGACCGTGCGACGAGGATTTGCCCAAGTTGCGCTTTCGTTCCCGTGGTTCGACGGTGAGCCTGTTGCCACCATAACGCATCGTCGATCTCTTCTTCGGACGCGTAGTTTAGTTTGATGAGCACTTGACCGAAGAGTGATACATGATCGTTCAGATTGCGCTCAACATTCCGAATCGCGTCGAAGCAGTGAAGCAGGACGACGGTCAGTAAGACCAGAGCGCCACTCGCACCGAGAGCTGCAGCAGAGGCTGCGTCCCCAACCATGGGAAGAATTGAATGGATGACGGCGTGCTCCGGCGAGCTTTCAAGGATAGGTCGTAGAAAGTTATCCACCAGTGGACCGCACGCCAGGAACCCCAAAGGGTAGGGCAGTGCTGAGATCAAAGGTCGAATGCCAAAGACCTTGCCTTGCACGGACGGCTGGACTTTGTGCTGCCATAAGAGGTCACTGCACGTGTAGATAATAGGCATCGTAAAGCCGCCTAAGAGACCGGTGCCCATGAGCACAAGCACCGTTGGTGAAAGACACATCCCAGTATACGCAACGCCTTGGAGAGTAAGGGCGAGGGCGATGGTCCTCACCAAGCTCTTGGGGGCTTTCATCAACGTCATGCAGAGCCCACCAGCCAGGATCCCGAAGCCGCTCGCGGAGAGAATCAGCCCGAGCTCCTTTTCGGTAGCGATACTAAGCACGAGCGGCGTCACTGCGACAATTGCAACGCCGAGACTCAGATTCATGATACCTTGGAGCAGCAGGTTGCCGAGGAGTCCCGGTCTGCTCCAGAGATACCCCACCGAAAAGCGAATGTCCTCGAGATACTGACCTCGCTTAGCGCGACGGCGTTGCTTTTGTCCCCCCTGAGCGTGGGGGATCTTTGTGAAGCTAAGTAAGACGATGGCACTGCTGAAAGAGAGTACATCGCAGAGGATGACGCCACTGATCTTGATTTCCGGTAAAAGGAGACCTCCCAGCGGGGGGCCGACGAGCTGTGCTACGCCGTAACCAAATTGCGCCAAGCCGCTGGCTCGACCGAGGTCTTCTTTGGGAACCAGGACCGCAATGGCTGAGTTAAAGGCCGGGAACTGAATAGAGCTCGCAGCACTACTGGCGGCAACCAAAGAAAGCCCAAGCCAAAAACTAAAATTATCGGACCAAAAAAGCCACGCTAATCCCAGCGATGCTGCGCCCGAGAGTGCATGGCTCAAGATGAGAAGATGCTTTTTGGAGTACCGATCGGCCAGCGGGCCGACAAGCGGTGCAAGCAGAAAGGCGGGCATCAATACTGCGGCACTAAAGAGTGAGAACTGGGTGACCGAACCGGTCTCCTTCAGGATGACGACTCCGAGGCAAAAACCGGTTAACTGAGTGCCGAGAAGTGAAAGCAGCTGACCGCCGAGAACCCAGAGGAAAGAGCGCGGCAGCCCCAACGTCTTTGTCGTCTCGGTCATCGCTCATCCTCGACCGATGAAGGGTTGAGATCGATGAACGCGAATCGACGCAGGGCAAGAAAAGTAAAGAGCCCGAAGAATGAAGCGTTCATGAACCAGGCGACGCGGTGGTGTAAACCGTACTCACTCACCAAGAAGAACTCTGAAATCGTCGAGAGCGTCAACGTAACGGCGTAAACAGAGAGCGTTCTCCAGAGGCTCTGACTGTAGTTGCGCTGCGATTTAAAGGTCCACATGTAATGGACAAAATGTGCTTCTGTACATCCCACAATGTACGCGCAGACCCAGGCGGTCTCTGCGGGATAGACTGGATGAAGTTCAAGCGCGAAGAGAGCTTCATAAAGCAGGAAGAAAAACGGACCATTGATGAGTCCGGCAGCATTGAAGCGCAGAAACTGAATGACGGGGTAGGGAGGGATTCCGAGGCGTTTTAAAAGCGATTCAAACGCCACCCTCAAACCGCCCGGTGCTTCTTTCTCTGGACCCATGGAAGGACTCTAACAGGTTCACGTGTTGACTTCTAAGTCTTTCGGGTACCTCCAGGGTCTGATAGCACCTGCCTATGGCGGACTTAAACTATGATTCAATTGCCGAATCCTACGGTGAGGACTGGTGTGGCCTTCGTGGCCAGTCGCGCGACTTGGTTGTGAACCAGGTCGCAGGCCACTTTGAACGGATCGAGACGTCATTGGATTGCGCGATTGGGCACGGCGAGTTTTGGACTGACCTGGCCCAACAGACGCCGGTCGTAGCGTGCGTTGGAAATGACCTTTCTCCTGAAATGCTGGTTGCAGCGCAAGCACGGCTTGAGGGAACGCACTTTGAAGGGGTAACCGGGGATGCTCTGACACTTTCTGAGCGACTTGCCGGTAAGACTTTTGATCTGGTGGTGAGTCATTTGCTCTACGATTATTGCGCT
>JAYYQC010000309.1:0-3088 GCA_036128675.1 Myxococcota bacterium
CATCGTTCCAAATCGAGCTCGAGAACGTCGTCATCCCCCGTAAAGCCAAGACTGCGTCCTGACCTTCGGCCGCGGCGGAAGCGATCAGAGCATCCAATTTTTGCCCACTGCCTAATGCGCGTGCCTCAAGACCATCACGCCAAGGCGTATACGCCCTTTCAAGAGAATGCTGCAGGGCAATCTGCTGGGCCCGTTCGCCTTTCTTAAAGACCCGGTCGACATCTAAGGCACCGCTTTTGATTGACGAAAACCGATTTCCATTCACCGCCTCATCCAAGGCGATCAACATCTCAGCTTGGGTCTCGATGCGATCGGACTTTACGGATCCACGGGTCTCGTCATTGAAGGAAATCACAGAGGTCCGGAACTCCAGCATTTGACTTAAAGCCCTGACGGAGCTCGGCCCCTCCTCGACCGCGCTCTCGAATTGAGCATCAACATATTTATCGGCGTCTAAACCCTTTGCCTCAATTGCTTGCCGGAGCTCGAGATAGTCCGAGGTAATATTCGTGAAACGAAAAGACTGCGCATGATGTACTTTATCGTAACCAAGGGCGACATTCCGACACGCACCGTCTAGACGTTGTGGCCGCTCTTCAAGCGACTGGACCAATCGCCGCACGAGCTCGACTTGGACACGTGCGCGACCTTCCGCGTTCGTACCCTTAGTCTGGTCGTTCAAGAGAGAGTTGTCAAAAGAGACAAACTCGTCAAAGGTCGCGGCAGCGTCTTCCTTCACTATCTTTTCGAAGAGCTGGTCTAAGTCATTTGCCTTCACGCCTTGCTTTTGAGCCGCCTCGATTAAGCCTGAATAACTCGCCTTCAACGCTCTGGTATCAAACTTATCTTGCGCCGATTCAACTTTCTTCTCGACCCGCGCTAGATCGAGCGCAACACTCTGTACCGATACAATCCCACCGCCATCGAGGGTAGCCTTAAGCTTTTGTAAGAGTTCAAGGCGGGTCTCCATGCGATCAGCTTCGGTGCTCCCCCTGGTTTCATCGTTCAGCCAAAAGCCTTCTTTGAAGGCCAAGAGGTCTCGGAGTGCGTCGACCGATTCACGTCCCTCTCCTACCGCGCGCTTGAAAATCTCCGTGGTCAATGCCGATGCATCAAGACCGCGATTTTCAGCCATCGCAAAAAGCGATTCACCGTAGGGAGTAATATTCTTAAACTCATGTGATTGTGCCATGAGAACCTTATCGGTCGTAATCATGACATCACTTACACACGCCTCAAGTCGAGAATCGGGCCGGGCCGACTTCTCCGCATGGACCATCTTTAGTAACTCAAGCCGCGCCTCCATTCGACCTTGTGTGGTACTCCCAGTGGTATCGCGGCTAAAGATAGATCCATCGAACATCAGCAAGTCGTGGAGCCGTTTTTCGCAGTTTGGTCCTTCATCTTGTGCAGCCTGCATGAGGTCACGAACCATCGCATCCGCGTTCAGCCCGCGTTCCTCCGCCATGGTATAGAGGACGCCCGCTTTGGTTGAGATATTCCAAAATTTGGCCAGTTCTTTGGGGCCCTCAAAGCCCGCCATTTCTGCGCGCAAAAGTGTGAAGGTATCATTTGTATCGGTTTGGAACGCCTGAACTGCCAGATCGAACTTTTTCTTTTTACCATCGAAGATTCGGTCTTCACCGGAGAGCTTCGACCGGATATCAAAGAGCACTTTCTCTTGTCGCTCGGGGCTTAACTTCTTGAAGTTTGAGGCTTCAAGGGTATCTGGGCTAAGGCCACAGAGCTTGAGGATCCGCTGATGGATCGGCTTTGATGGATCCTCCATCATGCGTTCCACAATGATGCCAGCCAGGTCGTCTTTGAACCAGAGTGAATTGGTGAAGCGCTGAGTCTCAATATGCATCGATGAGGGTTCATCCCTCTCACGGGTCGGATTGGCGACCCTGGGCTCTGCACCCACTTTCTGAGCCCATTTGTGGAGATACTTTCGCGCAATATCTTTGTCGGCCGATTGTCGACTCTTTTCGGCTTGGTTAAATTCATGCTCGGCCGCAACCATCCTGCCTGCATCGACCGTGAGGCTCGCCAGCTCGAGGGCCGCACCAACAGCTAGACTCGCACCCCCAGTCAAAGCACCCGTCAGCGATGAAATCCCAGCCGCTGTCTCTAGCCCCGCTTTTAGGGCATCGAGCTCTTTATCGGTTTGGGCTCCATCCAAGACATTCACCAAAAATCGGTCGACCATGGCATTGCGGTCGACTTCGCGTAAGAGGTCATCGTGCCCGACGAACTTAGCGACAATCTTCATCTTCTGGGCGTTGTTAAGCTCACCTTCGAGCTGAGACTTATCGGAGCCAATTTGCTGATGGTCGTAGACCGCCCTTACACCGTCGAGCACTGAAAGAGCGGTACCCGCCCCTTGGAGAACCGGCGCGGTCTTGCAAGCGACCACATAGGCATCGAGTAGGCCGGCCTTGTTTAAGGCCTCCGTCGCCACACCTAGGCCAAGGTCGGAATACGTCGCCATGGTAGACGCTGTTTTCAGTCCTTCAAGCTGCGCCATCACCTGTTCAATCTGCTCTGAGAGCGTCCCGACCTCACTCGGCGTTGGATCGGCCGAATCAAGAAGACCAGCGAGATTCGAGGGAGTGGGTGCCGGCCCGACGCCGAGCGATTTGTCCGGCGCTTTCTTGGAGATTGGCTTGGGACCAGACTCGCTGTCTGCAGGAACTAAGGAGGGAAGCTTCGTAGCTTCGTCGTAAGCAGGAGGTGCAATACTCGGAAGCGGGCTATCGGCGAAGACATCTGGCGGACCACTGGGATGCCGAAGCGACTCTTCGAAAGTTGGTGGCGGGCCACTGGGATGACGAAGCGACTCTTCGAAAGTTGGTGGCGGGCCACTGGGATGACGAAGCGACTCTTCGTAGGTTGGCGGCGGACCACTGGGATGGCTACGTGACTCTTCGTAGCTCGGTGGTGGAACCGAAGGGGACGACGATGCGTTCTTGGGTGGCGTACTAGGTGGCGGCGGTAAACCAAGATTGGTCGGTAAAGGTGGTGGCTTACCAATTTTCGACATCATACGACTCCCAGCACGTACAGTATTTCACATTTTACTGGTCAA
>JAYYQC010000310.1:0-10836 GCA_036128675.1 Myxococcota bacterium
CTTACGGAGGTTCTGTGGCGAACGACGGGAGGCGAGCTCTATTTCGATAACCTTAAGTTCTCGCTTTAAATCAACTTGCTTTGATTCGACGCTTCTTAGAGCGTAACCCAACTGAACCTGACTCTGATTAATCCAGATCTGACTTGTTCCGACCGAGATCAGCAAAGCATAAGCAAAAAGAATCATCACACGATTACGAGAAATTCGATTCATCTAAGCAGCCAGCCTCCGTGCAACCCTTAGCTTCGCACTTCGACTTCGGGAATTGGCTTTGATTTCGTCTTGCGACGCTACAATTGGCTTACGCGTAATTACTTTAAAAGTTGGAATTTTGCCGCACTGACAGACAGGAAGGGCTTTGGGGCAATCGCATGGATCCGCAAAGGACTTGAAGGCTCGTTTCACTAAACGGTCCTCAAGGGAATGAAAGCTGATCAGAGCAACTTGCCCGCCTGGGCGCAGAACATCGGGAAGAAGCCCTAATAAACGGCGAATCTCGTCAAGTTCTGAGTTCACCCAAATACGAAGAGCCTGGAAAGTCCGGGTCGCAGGATCAATACCATCCTTGGACTTTCTTACTACTGATCGAATGAGGTCGGCGAGTTCGAGTGTTGTGGCTGGCGAGTTAGCTTTTATAGCTTTGGCGACCGCACGTGAGCGACGCTCCTCTCCAAATTCGTAAATAATATCTGCGAGGGTCCCTTCATCTACTTCGTCAAGCTTTTCGCAAAGAGGCGCGTCGGCACTTGAGTCCATCCGCATATCAAGTGGTCCATCGAACCGGAAAGAAAAGCCACGACCTGCTGTATCAATTTGATAAGAGCTCACACCAAAGTCGGCGAGAAGGCCATCAAACTGGCTCACTCCAATTTCAGAAAGTGCCTTGTCGAGCGAGGAGAATCGAGTGTGGATCGGCTTAAATCGAGCACCAAATCGCTCTAGGCGCTTGGTCGCAGCACCTAGGGCATCCTCATCTCGGTCGAGACCGAAGACATGAAGCCCGGGGTAATGCTCAAGAAGGTATTCTGTATGACCTCCGCCCCCAAGAGTGCAGTCCACAATCACGCCTTCCTGCAGTTCTCCAACCGCTTGCGCCACCGTCTCATGACGCAGAACCGTGATATGGTGAAAGGAATCTGTCACATTAAATTCCTAAACTGGCCAAAGCCGCAGCAACCGCGGCAGGGTCGTGTCTCGCTTGTTCAACTTGATGTGTCCAAGAAGCCTTTGACCAAACTTCGATGGTTTTACCCATGCCTGCCCAGACAGCTTCCTTTTCGAGCTTCGCAAACTCCCGTAGCATCGGGGGAATCAGGACCCGTCCATGCTTGTCCAGAGTGCACTCGGTAGCACCAGCCATGTAGATGCGACGGATCTGAACCACGGCGGGGTCGAATTGCGAGAGAGCCGCGAGCTTTGATTCAAACTCCGTCCACACATTTTCAGGATAAAGGACCAAACATTTCTCGAGCCCAGTCGTGAGAACAAACTTACAGGATGCATCCTTCTCGGGACTCAATAGCTCCCGGAAGCGCACAGGCATACTGACTCGCCCTTTGGCATCGAGATTGTGCTCATGAAGCCCTCGAAACATATCAGTACCCAATTCCGTCGTTTTGATTAAAGCCCCCACCTTACTGGTGGCGTTCTCCACATTGATCCACGAAGATCCACAATTTACCACCCATAAACACCCGAAAACTTGACACGAGTCAAGCTGTGCATCAGGAAAGGAAAGGGTTTGTTGGGCCCTAAGAGCTATTTTCTAGAAGGATCCTTCACTTTTCCAAACCCACTCGAGACAGTAAATTCAAGGACTTACAAGGACTTCGTATATAGTCAAAAGCTAAGTCCTCTAAGTGATTGAAAAGCTGAACGAGACATTAGATATATTTAATATAGCACCGAAAAATTATGTCAGTTCAATGACTTAGAAAAACGCTCGTTTTCGCAAATTCTTTGCCGAAAAGTCCAAATCTTTCTAGGTAGATAAAGATGATACTCAAGAAGATCTTCCTGAGTGGCCTCTTCGGAGCGCTCATCCTGGTTTTAGGCACAAATGCTGCGGTCAGAACCTTCGGTGGTGGTTACCCCAGCCTTCTATCGCCCTACCACTTAACTACAAAGCTCGAAGCTCTGGGCCGGCTCATGCTTCACCACGTTACTCACCCATTCCGGTCTGACGTCTCGCGGGATGCAACCACCGACCTCATTCGGAAAACGGCAAAGAGTCGAGGACTCCCTCCAAACTTCGTATTGGCAATCGCAAAGGTTGAGTCAGGACTTCTTCCTCACCGTGTCAGTTCCGCCGGCGCCATGGGCGTCATGCAACTGATGCCTGGAACAGCCGCGATGTACAAAGTCTCCGATCCCTTTAGTCCTGCCGACTCAATCAATGGTGGGACGAAAATGCTCTCAGATTTATGGAAGCGCTATCGAGGTGACCGCCGCAGAGTCGCCGCCGCGTACAACGCTGGCCCGGGGCGTGTACCCCGTAAAGGACCACTTAAAAGGCTCCCGTCGGAGACCCGGCATTACATTAAAAAGGTTTTAAAAGCCGAAGCGAAGTTAAACGCCGGTCGCTAACCCACTAGGACTTCTTCTTTGCGGCCTTTTTCTTCGTAGCGGCCTTTTTCTTCGCAGGCGCTTTCTTACGGGTGGCTTTCTTCGTTGGTGCCTCGGTTCGAGGATCCTTACCGTCCTCACGCATCTTCGCCTCTCGACGCGCAATGAGCTCGAGCGCATCATCGAATGTGATGGTCTCGGGAGAACGGGTGGTAGGAATTGTCGCGTTTACCTGTCCGTCTGTCACATAGGGACCAAAGCGGCCGGTGCGAACCTCGATGGGCTTCTTTGTAATGGGGCTCTCCGCCAAGACCGCAATCGGCCCTGCTGGTGTCGCTGACCGCCGACCGCGGCGCGCGGGCTGAGCGAGGAGCTCAAGAGCACCCTCAAGCGTGATGGACTCTAGCTGTGCGTGGTTTTCAAGCTGGCGTGACTCTTTGATATCCTCGCCTTCCATCGAGACATAAGGGCCATAGCGCCCGTCCTGAACCATAATGTCCAACCCGTGCTTTGGGTGAACACCGACAGAACGTGGAAACGCGAGGATTCGCTTGGCGTCGTCCATGGTCATGGTCTCAGGATCCATGTCGGGCCATAAACTGACCATCTTTGGCTTTGGAGCCCCGCGCTTAGCGTTGCCCTTCGCGTCGAGTTCGATGTCGCCGACCTGGACATACGGACCAAACTTACCTGACTTCAGATAAATTGTCTTACCGTCCTCACCCATGCCGAGCTCACGGTTCGCCAGCGCAGCCTTGGAGATCATCTCACAAGCGGCACTTACGTCGAGTTCATCAAGAACAACTTCATCGGGAATCGATGCCCGTTGAGTCGTATCTCCGACTTGAACATAGGTTCCATACCGACCCACTCGCGCGGCTACAACCTCGCCACCATCCAGCAATCCAAGTTGAATCGATGAGATTGCGCGTGGGTCGATCTCTTCGGCCCCCGAGGCCAGCCGGGCCTTCAGGCCCATGCCAAGCTTGCCATCATCATTTGCAGCATCGATTCCAAAATAGAATCGCTTTAGCCAAGGTGTCGCGTCTTTATCGCCACCGGATATATCGTCGAGGTCCGATTCCATCTGAGCTGTGAACTCATAATCTACCAATGCCTGAAAGTGCTCTTCCAAGAGTTGAGTGACTGCGAATGCTGTGACCGTCGGAAGCAGTGCCGTGCCTTTCTTCCAAACGTAGCCCCGGTCCTGAATTGTTTGGATGATCGATGCGTAGGTTGATGGACGACCGATGCCTTTTTCCTCAAGCATCTTCACGAGGCTCGCCTCGGTGAATCGCGCTGGTGGCTTGGTCGCGTGCTCGTTGCCAATGATCTCTTTCACATCGACCACTTGGCCTACTTCAAGAGCTGGCAATATCTTATCGTCCCCGCCGCCTGACTCATTCTCCGACTGCTTCATCACTTTGAGAAAACCGTCGAACGTGAAAACGCGGCCAGAAGCATTCATTTGTGCAGAGCCGAGCTCTCCTACAAGCGTTGGGAATGGGGTCGACAAGGTCGCCTTAAGCTGCACCTGCGTGCGTTGCCCAGACGCATCTTTCATTTGGCACGCCAGAGTGCGACGCCAAATCATATCGTAGAGCGCGAGCGTCTCACCATCGAGCTCACCTGCGAGACTCTCCGGTGAACGAAATACCTCACCTGCCGGACGGATAGCTTCGTGAGCCTCCTGAGCGCCCTTGACCTTTTTAGAGTAAGAACGAGGAGCTTCGGCAACATACTGCGCGCCGAATGACTCAGTAATCGCGGTCCGAGCCGCCTGAACCGCCTGGTCTGAAAGACTCGTGGAATCAGTACGCATATAAGTAATGTAGCCGTTCTCGTAGAGTCTCTGAGCTACACGCATCGTGCGATTGGAAGTGTACCGTAAGCGTTTACCTGCTTCTTGCTGGAGCGTTGAGGTAATAAATGGCGCGCTCGGTCGCTGCGTGAAAGGTTTCTGCTGGATATTCTCAACAGTAACCCGCGATGCCTCAAGCGCCGCAACCAAGCCACCAAGCTCTTGCTCGGTCGGAACCCAGACGTTTGGCTCACACTTACCTGTAGCAGGGTCAAAATCTTTGCTCAGCGCCAACCGATTCCCATCGAAAGAGACAACGTTTGCCTCAACTTTGGGAGGATTCTCAGCGGCCAAGGTCGCCCCGATACTTACGTAACGCCCACTTACGAATTTCATACGCTCGCGTTCTCGCTCAACAATGAGCCGAGTCGCTACCGACTGAACGCGTCCAGCACTGAGGCGAGGCTTAATCTTTTTCCACAAGAGTGGTGAGACTTCATAGCCATAGAGGCGGTCTAAAATTCTTCGCGCCTCTTGCGCCTCAACCAGACGTCGATCAATTTCGCGCGGCGTCTCCAACGCACGGGTGATGGCGGTTTTTGTAATCTCATGAAAGACCATCCGGTAGACGGGAACCTTTGGCTTTAGGACTTCACTTAAATGCCAAGCGATCGCTTCCCCTTCGCGGTCTTCGTCAGTCGCGAGATAGAGAGCAGAGGCGGTCTTTAACTGGTCCTTGAGGCGTTTCACTTGCGCCTTCTTCTTTTGCGGAACGATGTAGAGTGGCTCGAAGCCATTCTCAACATCCACTCCAATACGGGCCCAGCTCTTTTTCTTAAGCTTTTCCGGGATTTCTTTCGCGGTCGATGGTAGGTCGCGGATGTGCCCGATGGAAGACTCAACGATGTAATCATCGCCCAAGTATTTTGAAATGGTCCTCGCCTTGGCTGGAGACTCAACAATAATCAAGGCTTTCGACTCTTTAGACACGCCGTGCTCCTCTGGAAACATCACTCTGATCTGCCTTATTGTGAGAGCCATGCGAGCGAACCACTTGACCGACACACCGAATCTGGCAGACGTTTCGGGCTTTGCTTTTACGCATCTATACCCGCTGATACAAGGGCACCAACTCGAGCGATGATCTCTGCACCTTTAAAAGACCTCTGGGACGGCCCGGGCAGACCTCGGCTTAAGACACCGATTAAATTGAGCTTTATCAAATTTTTTACGGTCGGGATCCTCCTTATTTCCTCATTTGGGCAAGGCTGGGCCAAGTCACCAAATTCTAAGGACTCAACCGATCTGACCCTTGCTGTAATCAGCGATTCGAGCGGGATCAGCGCGGGAACACTGGAAGGTCTACGCAAATTGTCGTGGGAAACGAGGCAGAGAACTTCGATAAATCCGAGTCTCCAGCACGAAGTCCTTTCGATACTCAGCGACGATATCTATCGATACCCTTTTGCCCTATGGCGCCCAGGCCAACCAGTTGATGCAGACTCCGCATTGCTCGCATCAAAGCTTCGGCGTTACCTCACGACCGGTGGAACGCTTTTGGTAGATATCCAAGAAGCCGAACCAAGAGGCCCCATCTTCCAATCACTAAGCACACTTTTGGAGCGAGCCCTTCCAAAGGCCCCCCTTAAGCCAGTCGAGCGAGAGCACGTCTTCTTCAAGACGTTTTACCTGGTCGACCAACTTGGCGGTCGCTTCAACCACTCTACCTATCTATTGGGCGTAGAGCTTGATGGACGCATGGCCTTAATGCTTCATCCAAACGACCTCTTGGGCGCGCTCGCTCAAGATGCCAACGACGATTGGCTTTACTACGCGGCACTTGGCGAGCGAGGTCGCGAATATGCCCTCCGTGTCGGCGTGAATGCATTCATGTACACTTTGTGTCTCGATTATAAACAAGACCAAGTGCATATCCCCTTCATTCTAAAGAGGCGTCGGTGATGACCTATTCAGAATGGAGCATCGTTTCTCTAAGTCCGTGGCCGCAGGAATATATCACCCTGATTTGGCTACTTCTCGGGGTTGGTTTCATATTGGTAGCCCGCAGCTATCGACGAAGTCCAACGCGGTGGTTACTCACAGGGCTTCGAGGGCTGATGCTTCTGGCGGTCGGTCTCCTTCTGACTCAGCCCACTTTACAGACACAAGAGGTACAGCGGCTGCCATCTCGTTTTCCTGTTCTGCTTGACCGCTCGGAGAGCATGACACTCGACCTGGGCAACGGTTCATCACGGATCGAAGCTGCGACCCAGTGGTTACAATCGAACGAGAATGCTCTGCGTCGCGAGCTCGGTACGACGGCACTTGAGTACTTTGACCTAGAGGGCACGATCTCACTTTCAGATTTAGATATACGACCGCAGGGTGAGACAACCGACCTATTGAATGGGCTTGAGCGCACACTTGAGCAAAGCAGCGGCAAACCAGCGTCTGGCATTTTGGTTCTTTCCGACGGTGCAGATCAGGCGGTGCTTGGAGCAACACCTCCCCCGAAGTGGTCAAAGAGTACAGTCTCGCGACTAAAAAATCTAAACGTTCCCGTAAACGTGGTCCTACTCGAGCCTGCAAGAGAGCGGCCTGATATCTCAATCGAAGATATCTATGTCGATGAGTTCGCTTTTATCCACAACACGATGCGAATCGAATTAGAACTCAAGGGGCGTGGACTGAAAGCCCCGACAACCTTACCGCTCACCCTTTATCGAGATGGTGTTCCAATCACCTCTCAAAATATCGAAGTAAACCCCAAAGAGCCGACCATGGCACAATTTGAGGTACGTCCTGACGAGCTAGGAGAGTTTCTATTTCAGGTGTCATTCCCACCGATTAGTGGTCATGCTTCCAGCGATAATGACAGCGCTGACTTTGTCGTTAAAGTCATTCGCGATAAAATCAGGGTCCTTCAGGTCGTTGGCCGCCCAAGCTGGGATGAGCGCTTTTTACGGCAACATTTAAAGGAAAATCCGAATGTCGACCTCATCTCATTTTTCATTCTGCGAACACCCTCAGATGACCCAGAGGTTTCGGAAAATGAACTCTCGCTGATCCCGTTTCCGGCCGATAAAATCTTCGACACGGAGCTCCATACCTTCGATGTTGTCATCTTCCAGAACTTCGACTTTCGGCCCTATTACATGGCTAGATATCTCAAAAATATCCGTGAGGCTGTCGAAGGCGGTCTAGGCTTCGTCATGCTGGGTGGAGAACAAAGCTTTGCCGATGGAGGCTACCCCGGTACCGAGCTTGCCCCGATTATCGCCTTTGACCTCGACGCCCGCGGACTAGCTCAGACCTCCAGTGGTATCGCACTCACCTCGCAAGGCGAAAGCCATCCCATCTTTGATTGGGGAAACCGAGCTCTCTCGCCAAAGGACTGGTCCAACCTCGCTCAGTGGTCATCGTTTAACCGGGTTGGAAATCCAGCCGCAGACGCTTCGGTGCTCGCAACTCTCCAAAGCTCAGATGGAAGTACCTATCCGGTCATCGCGGCAAAGGAAGTAAATGAAGGACGAAGCCTCGCAATCGCAACGGACGAGTTGTGGCGTTGGCGCTTTCACGGGCAAGCCGATGGCGGCGTTGCCAGTGATGCTTACTACCGTTTCTGGAGTAACGCCCTCAGGTGGCTCGTCCGCGATCCCCAGCAGTCGCGCATGCAGGTTATTCCGGAACGCTCGAGGATAGACCGTAAAAAGCCGCTCAGAGTGCGTGTAAAGGTCCGAGACCAGCAATACCTACCCGCGACCGACTGCCCTATCGAACTCTTCATACAACCGATACAGGGCGGCGAAATCGTCTCAACTCAGTTCGGTAAAACCGACGAATTGGGAGAATTTAGAGCTGAGTTGAAAGGACTGCCGCCGGGCTCGTATCGCCTCGAAGCCAACAGTGGCTGCGCGATACGTGGCGCTGAGCGAGCAGAGTCACGGGTGGTGATTGATGAACTCTCGCGAGAGATGAAGCACTCAAATCTGAGAAGCGATATCCTCATGCGCATTGCCGAGCTTACCGGAGGAAAGGTCTATCCAGTCGAGAGTGCACCCAAGGAGCTTGGACAGAGTATTCAGGACCTCACCCGTATCGAGGACAAGCGCGATAAGCCGCTCTGGGACAACGCCTTTGTGCTTCTGGGGCTTCTGGGCCTCTTTGGTGCCGAATGGTCGATTCGTCGACAAAAGGGATTCGTTTGACGCTCAAGCCCCCCTCAATCTGACTTACCAAGACCTTGTCAAATCCGCATTTCGACGGTAGGGCCGACGCATGATGAAACGCGTAAGAATTATTGGAGCCGGCCTCGCTGGCTGTGAAGCAGCCTGGCAGCTCGCTGAGCGAGGTATCGAGGTCGACTTGGTAGAGATGAAACCGATCAGACGCACGGAGGCCCAGTCCACTGACCGACTCGGCGAGCTCGTTTGTTCAAATTCCTTACGCTCTCGCAACCCACTCAATCCCATCGGATTGATCAAAGACGAAATGCAACGGATGGGCTCCCTGATCATCAAAGCAGCAGAGAAGAACGCTGTCCCTGCTGGTGATGCATTGGCTGTCGACCGAGACGGTTTCAGCGCGTACATCGAGAATGCACTCGAGCAACATCCCAAAATAGAACGACGCGCGGCGGTTGTCGAAAAGCTTCCGAGCGATATGCCAACGGTCGTCTCGACCGGGCCACTCACCGCGACCGAGCTTGCACAAGATATCGTAAAATACACAAAGACCGAACGTCTTTACTTTTACGACTCAATTGCACCGATAATCGCAGGTGATTCTATCGACCGGGATATCGTATTTGCAGAGTCACGCTACGGCAAAGGCGACGGAGACGATTACCTAAATTGCCCGATGAACAAAGAGGAATACGAAGCCTTTGTTGAAGCACTTCTTGCTGCTGAATATATGCCGCTCCATGACTTCGAAAAGCCTAAATACTTTCAAGGTTGCCTGCCTGTCGAGGTCGTCGCCGCGACCGGTATTGATACCCTCCGACACGGCGCGATGAAGCCAGTCGGGCTCACCGACCCCAGAACCGGGCAAGAACCTTATGCAGTTGTCCAATTGAGACGCGAAGACGTCCATGGACAAGCGTGGAACCTCGTAGGCTTTCAAACAAAAATGAAATACCCCGAGCAGCGACGCGTCTTTTCGATGATTCCAGGTCTCGAAAATGCTGAATTCCTTCGACTAGGTGCGATTCACCGAAACACCTATCTCGACAGTCCGAATGTCCTAGACTCGAAAATGCGCCTACACGACCTACCCAATATTCGCTTTGCCGGCCAGATTACAGGTGTTGAGGGATACGTCGAGAGCGCGGCACACGGCTTGATAGTCGGTTGGATGCTTAGCAACGAGCTCAACGGATGCGAAGTTGAGCTACCTCCGATCGGGACGGCGCTTGGAGCACTTATCAATCACGTGACCGGTGGCACTCGCATCGAAGGTAGGCCTCACGAGCCTCAGAACATCAACTGGGCAATGTTCGAGCCAATCAAAACGAAGGGCTCAAAATCCATGCGAAAGTTCCAAAGGGTCGTTCATGCCCTGGCGAGCTTTGACAGATGGGCTGAGAGTTCGGGCGAGAGCGTCAAACCAAGCCGTGTCGACCTCGACAAAGTTGAGGCCGACCTTAAAGCACGCAAGCCACGGCGACGCTCCAAAACTCCACCGCCGGTCCAACCAACGTCGTGAAAGTGGCGAAATTTTCCAAGCTCGTTTAGGCTAGGCGTATGCAAGCTGCCATCGATGGGTTCATTTCACACCTTCGAGACGAGCGTCGTCTCTCACCTCAGACGATTCGAGCCTATCAATCGGACCTCACGAAACTAGCCGAGAGTGCAAAAGAGAGAGGCTACGCGGAGCTCAAAGATCTGAGCGCTGACGTCCTCCGGATGCACCTCGCTAAATTGCGTCACCCCCAAAGCGGCGAACGCCTGCATCCCGGTACCATCGCCAGAAAACAAAGTGCATTCAGAACCTTCTTTGAATGGCAGAGTCGTGATCAAGCCGAAGGCATTAATACCGCTCAGCTGCTCGACACACCAAAGCGTCCTCAAACACTCCCAAGGGCCCTCGATGCCGATGCGATGCTCGCAATGCTGAGCGACACCAAAGACGATGGGCCACGGGAATCTCGCTACCGTGCAGCCCTCTTTCTTCTTTATGGCTGCGGCTTACGCCTCTCAGAGGTTGCGACACTGCTCGACCGAGATGTCGATACGCGAGAGCGCGTCCTGCGAGTACTCGGTAAAGGCGCAAAAGAGCGTGTATTGCCAATACCAGAGCGCTGTATTCCGGTCATCGAGGCATATAAGAAGCAAAGAGTCAGTCGCCCAGATTCGTCCTACTTCTTCGCCGGCCGTAATCGCGGCAGCGCGATTTCTGTACGAACACTCGCGCGCGACGTTTCACTCTGTGCCAGACGTTCATTGGGGCGGCACGTAACGCCCCACCAA
>JAYYQC010000311.1:0-5538 GCA_036128675.1 Myxococcota bacterium
ATGTATCCTCGTAAGCTCGGTGATGCAGTCCGTGCACATGGTGCGGACATCGGACTGGCACTCGACGGGGATGCAGACCGTCTTATCGTCGTTGACGAGTTCGGCAATGCTGTCGATGGAGACGCCGTCATTGGCTTAGCGGCACGTCAGCTTCACCGAGTGGGTAAGCTTAAAAATGATGGCGTCGCGGTGACAGTCATGTCCAATCTGGCCTTAGACGGTTTTTTAAAACGCGAAGGCGTTTCGGTGACGCGAACTCAGGTTGGCGACCGCTATGTGGTCGAGGCGATGCGGGATAAGGGACTCTGTCTCGGTGGCGAGCAGAGTGGACACTTGGTCTTTCTCGATCATGCAACGACGGGCGATGGGATGGTTGCAGCGCTGAATTTGCTGACCCTGCTCCGGCGAGAAGATGCGCTTGTTTCTGAAATGTCTCGGCTTTATGAGCCTTACCCTCAGTCGTTGGTCAATGTTCAAGTGCGTGAGAAACCACCGATTGAGTCCATCGACAGTGTGCGAGGGGCCATAGAAAAAGCCGAGGCTAGGCTTGGTGAAACTGGCCGAGTGATGGTTCGCTATTCTGGGACCGAGTCAAAAGCACGTGTTCTTGTGGAAGGACCAGAGGCTGGTGAGGTAGAGACGATTGCGCAGAAGATAGCCAGTGAGCTTCGTGGTGCGATTGGTGCCTAAGGCTTTTCGAAGGGGGAGTTCGTGAAATTAAGTGTCGATTTAGAGTCTGTTTGTCGTCTCCGCGAAATGGGCGGCATTATGGATCCTCAGCCGGTTCGTATTGGCCTTCTTTGTGAGGAAGCGGGAGCCGATGAGCTCTCCTTTAGGATCCATCGTGAAGATGAATATCAGGTCGTACGCGATGTGGAGATGATGCGCGAGCTTACGCAATGTGCGGTCGCGTTGCGTGTGGCTCCGCATGGCGAACTCTTAAAGTTGGCCTTCGAGGCGAAGCCTGACCGGGTTGTTTTGGTCCCCGAACGTGCTACCGGCGCAACCGTTGATACCGGTTTTGATTTGGGACAAAGCCGAGACACCCTGAAAAAAGCGATCTCTACTTTGCGAGAAGCCGATATTCCGGTCTCCATTTTTATTGATGCGGACATCGATCAGGTACGGGCTGCGCATCGGATGGAGCTCGCTTCGGTTGACCTCGATATCCGTCGGGTAACGTCGGCACAGAGTGAAGGGCTTCGGCGCGCTGAGCTTCAACGCGTGATGGATGCTCTTCGGGCTGCCTCAAAACTCGGTATCGATGTATCGGTCTCGGGTGGAATTCGTTATGCCGACCTTCTGATGCTCTCGCGCATGACTGAGTTGAGTGGCGTTCAAATGGGGCATGCACTCATCGCTCGCGGTTTATCAACGGGTGTGGCGGAGGCTACGAGGCTGGCACTCGCGCGTTTGGATGGTCGCAATACATGATACCTGTTCTTTCCGCCGCTCAGATGCGTCAGCTCGACCAGGAAACGATTGAGGCTGCTAAGGTTCCTGGTCGCGCTCTGATGGAAGTGGCTGCGGATGGTATTGTCCGGCGCTTAGAAGTGCTGCAAGAGCAGCATCACACAGAGCCTTCCGCGTTAATCTTGGTGGGTAGTGGTAATAACGGTGGTGACGGTCTTGTCGTCGCCCGTCGGCTATTTGTTCGGGGCTGGAAGGTCGAAGTGGTCCTTACCAAGCCTGCGAAATCGTTGAAGGGCGATGCTGCCGGTGCGTGGTTTTCGCTTCTTGCCGAAGGCTTCGAGAGCGCCCATGTCTTTTCCGACGATGCACTCGCATATCTGGCCCAGTCGAGCTTCACGTTTACAGTAGATGCGCTGCTTGGGACGGGGGTTGAGGGTGAGCCTCGCGGCGCGCTCCGTGAGGTCCTTGTCTGGCAGGCGACGCTCGCGGCGACTTATCGAATGGCGGTGGATATCCCTTCGGGCCTCAACTCAGAGACCGGTCACTTTGGGGAAGTCGTCTTTCAGGCGGATGAGACACTCGTTATCGGTGCGCTCAAGCGGGGGCATGTCGTTGGTCGCGGTCCAGAGGTCTGCGGTGCCATCGATATTCTCGATATCGGATTTTCGGACCGTCGGATTCCCGAGGGTTCGGATTTTTTACTTTCGCCCATCGACCTAACTTGGATGATTCCCGAGCGCGTTAGAGCGGCCCATAAGGGCACCATGGGCCAAGTACTTGCGATGGTCGGTTCTCCGGATATGCCTGGAGCTGGCCGATTGGTTATCGACGGGGCGCTTCATTCGGGTGCGGGTTTGGTCACCTGGTGGGTAGAGCGCGAGGCGCTCGAGCTGGTTGGGCTTCCACCTTCAGCCCTATGGATGCAGCGTGGTCCTGGTGTACAGGCCCTGCCTGAGCGTACCAAGGCTTGGGTTTGTGGGTCTGGCTTCGCCAAAAACGATTCGCTTGAAGCACAGGTGATGAATCTTTTCGCGACGCTCGGGCAATTGCCATGGGTGCTCGATGCGCGTGCGATGACCTACTTTGCCGATTGGCGCATGCGCCACCTCGATGAGGAGCGATCGGTCGTGCTGACCCCACATCCACTTGAGCTTGCGCGGCTCATCAATGCCTCCGTTGAGGCGGTCGAAGCTGATAGACGAGGAGCCGCGGTTCATGCGGCGACGCTCTTTAAAGCCTGCGTGGTCTTGAAGGGGCCCGGAACAGTCGTCGCGTCAGCCGAGGGCGACGTTCGACTCATTTCCAGTGGCAACCCTGGGATGGCCAGAGGTGGCATGGGGGATGTCTTGGCGGGGGTGATCGGGTCGCTTTTGGCTCAAGGTCTCTCCGTCTTCGATGCAGCAAGCGCTGGAGCGCTCTGGCATGGATACAGTGCGGATTGCCTGGCAGATTCGCATGGAGAGACTTCGGTGCTCCCGGAGTCACTTGCTCAAGGGCTGGGCCCAGCATTGGACGACCTGCGCAAGAGCTGCTAAGAGCGCGCGGTTATGGTCAAGCAATCTAAGTCATCTCCGAAGAAGTGGCGTTATATCTCGCGCTCACTGCGCTCAACACAGCGTTTTGCAGCCGCTCTAGGCCGTGCCTCAAACCAAGGTACGGTTTATTGTCTCAATGGCGACTTAGGTGCAGGTAAGACAGCGTTTACCAAGGGTTTTGCCGCTGGACATAATGTTAAGAACCTCAACGATGTTGTGAGTCCGACCTATACCCTGGTCAATGAATACGACGGTGAGCTTTGCCAGCTCTTTCATATGGATTGGTACCGCCTCGAAGATGAGGACACCGCGCTAAGTCTTGGCCTTGAGGAGGTCATTCGACGCCGGGACGGTGTCGTGCTTATCGAGTGGTCGATTCGTTTTCCGGCCTTTGTTCCGCCGGATGCGGTCGCAGTCGATATTCGGGTCTTGCCCGACCAGAGCCGCGAATTCACGGTCTCCGGATGCGTAGCACCCTCGCGCTTTCAGGTTCTTGCCTTGGATTAACGCACCGTCCATCGACTCTTGGTCTCCGTCGGGGTATACGCCGCCCCAAACCCAAAGGAGGCTAGAACGATGTTTCAAGCAGCACGAGATTTCCCAACGCCGGTCAATGAGCCGGTTCTGAGCTATGGCCCGGGCACGTCCGAGCGAGAAGAGCTTCAAGCGACACTCTCAGTCCTTTCGAAAGAGACCTGGGAGATGCAGAATGTCATCAATGGTGAGCGTGTATCGACCGGTTCCCATATGACGCTTAAGAGCCCCCATGATCTAAGCCAGACGCTTGGTACGATTCATATGGCGGATGGCGCTCTGGCGACAAAGGCAATCGAAAACGCATTGTCGGTAAAGCGCGGCTGGATGGAGATGAGCATCGAAGACCGAGGTGCCATTATCCTGAAGGCAGCCGACCTCCTCACCGGGCCTTACCGAGCGCGGATGAATGCGGCCACGATGATGGGGCAAAGCAAGACCGCCCACCAGGCAGAGATTGATTCTGCGTGTGAGCTCGCGGACTTCTGGCGATTCAACGTTCATTTCGCCAAGCAAATGACAAAAGACCAGCCATACTCGCCAGCAGGCATGTGGAACCAAGTCGACTACCGTCCACTTGATGGCTTTGTTTTCGCGGTGTCCCCGTTTAATTTCACCGCCATTGCAGCAAACCTACCGACGGCACCGGCCCTGCTTGGCAATGTTGTCCTTTGGAAGCCTTCGCCGACGCAAGCTTACTCCGCCAACGTTATCGTTGAGATTCTCGAAGAAGCGGGCATGCCGCCGGGTGTTATCAATATGCTTCATGGTTACGGACCAGAGATTGGTGAAGTTGCCCTGAAGCACCCTGAGCTTGGTGGCGTACACTTTACCGGCTCAACGCCAACGTTTCAGATGATGTGGAAGACCGTGGGTGAGAATATGGCGAATTATCGTCAGTACCCGCGCCTTGTAGGTGAGACCGGCGGCAAAGACTTTATCTTTGCGCATCCGAGTGCAGATGTGGATGCCCTTGCGGTAGGTCTTGTACGCGGAGCGTTTGAGTTCCAAGGGCAAAAATGCTCGGCTGCATCCCGCGCATTCATTCCGAAATCCCTTTGGGAGCCAGTACGTGAGCGCGTCGAAGCCATGGTGAAACAAATCACCGTGGGTGATGTCCGCGACTTTAGCCACTTTATGGGAGCGGTCATTGATGAGCGCTCGTTTGATAAGATCAGCGGTTTCCTCGATTACGCCAAGAATACCGCTGGTGGCGATATCTGGCTCGGCGGCAACGCTGATAAATCGAAGGGGTACTTTGTTGATCCAACGGTTGTCATTGCTGAGGACCCAAATTTCCGCCTTATGCGCGAGGAGATTTTCGGGCCGGTCCTGACAATGCATTGTTATGATGACCAGAAATTTGCGGAAACACTGAAGGTCTGCGATGAAGGTACCAGCTACGCGTTGACCGGAGCAATCTTTGCTCAAGACCGACGTGCAGTTGTAGAGGCAATGAACGAGCTGCGCTTCGCAGCCGGCAACTTCTACATCAATGATAAGCCCACCGGGGCCGTTGTAGGCCAGCAACCTTTTGGCGGTGGTCGTGCTTCGGGCACCAACGACAAAGCTGGTTCAATTTGGAACCTGATTCGTTGGGCATCTCCGCGTACCGTTAAAGAAACCTTCAATCCACCGACGGATTATCGATATCCGTACATGGATTAAATTGCGAATTTGACCCGCGTACTTTTTTGTACGCGGTGTCAAAGTAAAACGTTAAATACCCCGCCGATTTTTTGGATGAGAAGATCGTGGCTCTTATAAGAGAGTCATGGCTACAGCATCACTACGAAAAGTTCATTCTGATACATCCACTCAAACCCGTGCAAAACCCTTCTTAAAATGGGTTGGCGGTAAAACGCAGCTGCTTCCTCAGATTTTTGAGTTATTCCCAAAGAACTTTAATAAGTACCATGAGCCCTTTGTCGGTGGCGGTGCGGTGTTTTTTAATTTGCAGCCGAACAAGGCTATTCTTAGCGATGTTAATCCCGATTTGATACAGGCGTACCAAATGATTCGGGATGATGTGGATTCTGTTATTGCGGAGCTGAAG
>JAYYQC010000312.1:0-2413 GCA_036128675.1 Myxococcota bacterium
CCTTGGTCATTCATGTGCCTACACGGCATCGGTGGTGATAGGAAAGCCGTCTTGAGCGTGAGAAGACAGAAGGGTCCGGGTACTTTACTCTTCGTGGTGTCTCCAGGCATGCCTCATTAGACCTGCCATGCCCCCCAAAAGAATGGGAAAAACCGTCTCTGCGACCTCCCGTCGGACGGCCCCGAATAGGCCTCTTCGACTAGACCTTACTCGAGTGGGGAAAACCCAATCTGCTGAGATTCCCATGCGGCCGCGTCTAGGACCTTACCTGATTTTAGTCAAGGAAAACCGAGGCCAGTTGGTCTGAAGGTCCGCTCGCGATCCATCCGATAAATCGTTTTCTTTGAAAACTCCGAAAATAAAAGGTTTTCGTTGGAGGCACGGGATGGGTTTTGGGGGGCTTTCTTTGAGGTTCCGCTGACGCTCAACCTTTGATAGCGTGCATCCTATGGAAGATCAGAGCGAAGAATTGAACGGAAGAGCGTCGGTCTTGATAGTCGAAGATGATGCCGCGGTGGCGTCGGGCTTGGTAACAGGGCTCAAAAATGTCGGCTTCAATGTTGAACTCACAACCGACGGGGAGATGGGAACCAAGCGCGCTCTAAGCGGCGACTTTGACTTAATCATTCTAGATTTGAATCTTCCGGAGCGCGATGGGTTTGATGTTTTGGAGGCTCTCTCCGGGCGGGTTTCGACCCCAGTCATCGTCCTGACTGCACGGACAGAGCTTGAGACTCGGCTTAAAAGCTTCTCGCTTGGAGCAGTCGACTACATCCCCAAACCGTTTTGGATGGAGGAGCTTGTAGCACGCATTCAGTCACGGCTTCGACTCAGGCAGGACGAGCCACACCGAGTGATATCATGGGCGAATGTCGTGATTGATTTGGATGCTCGCACGGTGAATCTCGACCAAGACCCTGTCGAGCTGACTTCGCATGAGTTCAACGTCCTGGCTTATCTCGTTGAACGACCCGATCGCGCGATCACGCGTAAACAGCTCGCGGACCATGCATTACCGGAGTCCGGTTCACGTTATGGGCGTACTGTAGATAGCCATATGTGTCGAATCCGCAACAAGATCGGTGATGAAGCCTCGGAGCACATTAAGACAGTCTGGGGTGTAGGCTATAAATTTTTGCCGACGGAGCCGGCTTCGTGAAGCTGGTTATCGGTATTCGTTCGAGAATCCTTCTTACCGCTGCAATTTCTGCATTTGTCCTGACAACCATGGCGTCTTTCGTGATGGTCGAGACCTTTTTAAGGCTCCTTCTTGAAGAGAGTACAAAGCGACTCCTGGTCGATTCTGATGCAGGGGCTTGCGATAAGGATCCGTCCGGCTGGACAAAGAGCATACCCGGAATTTCGGGAGAAGAGCTTCCGGAAGTGAATGTGTACGCGGTTGATGAATCCAGTCGTCGCATTCTATATCGCGACCCGGTGCTTTTCCCCAGCTGGATCTTGGAGCGACTGCTTGATTCCAAGGGCACCACCTCCTACTTGCGTGATCAAGAGGGAGATGAACCGGCTACTTACGTTTTGCGTCGACTTGGGGGAGACCACTTCTGTCGGTCTTTCTTATTCGTCTTCGGCGAGAACCATCGCATGAGGCGCACTGTGGAAGGACTCCTCTTCTCACTTTCCTGCGTCGCGTCGGCTTTCGTTGTCTTGATCATGTGGTTCTTTGTGATCAGGCCCGTTGTAAGACGACTGAGCGGTCTCAGGGCGAATGCTCAACAGGTAGGTGGAACCGAAGTCTACCGGTCTAAATTTGATCTAGCTGGCGATGATATTGGTTTGATCTCCGAATCGTTGGATATCGCTCACGATCGGATTTGTAAGGACGCTGCCACACTCGAAGCACGTAGGGTCGCACTTGAGCAGCATTTGGCCAATGTCGCTCACGATTTGCGGACGCCGATGGCATCGCTTCATCTGGTCCTGGAAGACCTCCATCGCCATATCGAGACGGAGGATGGTCAGTCGCATTTGGTCCGAGCGATCGAAGATACAACCTACCTCATGGTGCTGACCGAAAACCTCCACCTCGCGAGTAAACTCTCGGACGGAATGGAAATGATGCCCTTGAACGTTGAGGTGGACTTAACTGAACTCGTCGAGCGTGTTGCGTTTCGCTTCGCGCTTCTGGGAAGAGGACGTGGTATCGAGGTTGTGAGCGCGCGTCCTGATGATTCAGTACTGGTGAATTGCGACCCCTATGCCGCAGAGAGAGCACTCAGTAATATTGTCCATAACGCCGTCGTGTATGGGAGCGAGAATGGAAACGTTGCAGTAGTTCTTGAGGTAGATGCCGAGAGTTTCGAGCTGCGTGTTAGCGATGATGGTCCAGGTGTTGCGCCCGATGAGTTGGCCTTACTATCGGAACGAACATTCCGGTCGGACGATGCCCGCCAGA
>JAYYQC010000313.1:0-2487 GCA_036128675.1 Myxococcota bacterium
GGCTGGCACCAGGTCGCTCCCCAATAGATAAGGATAGGTTGACCTGCTTGGGTAGCCTCGCTGAGAGCAGTTTCAACATCGGTGCGCCACTCGGTCATCATCTCCTCAACCGGAAGATCAGAGACCTTGACTGAGGGCCAGTTGTTCTGACTCGACGAGCAGCTAAGGCATAGCATTACAAGGAAGAGTAGTGGGACGGCGTGGCTGAGGTTATCGTGCTTCATCTATCTCTCAAAGGTGCTTTAGGTCTATGGCGTAATGTCCCCATGCAACGATGGGCGTAGCCCCGAGTTTCTCGTAGAAATTCATCGCAGCCCGATTTGTACGCAAGACACTCCAGCTCATCGTGGTCGCGCCGATCGAGCGAGCTTTTGCCGCAAGTAATTGCATAACTTTCGTTCCCATACCGCGTCCTCGATGCTCAGGTGCGATGAAGATATCCTCTAGATAGAGAGAGGTCGCTCCGGAGTAAGTGCTGGTCTGCGAAAATGTCACTGTATAACCAACCGTGGTCGAGCCATTGAGAATAAAGGAAGCGTCGAATGCTCCCTTTTGTAAGAGTTCCTGGAGCCGTTGATCGGTAATCGTGACTGCCTCTGGCTTTCCTTCGTAGTTGGCAAGTTGCTGAATCCAGCTTCGCAGTAAAGTGTGTTGCTCGGGGGGACAGGGCCGGAGAGTGATATCATTGGTCATTACTTATTCCAGGCGAGGCATTTAAAAGCGCATCGCATATTTGCTCGAAGTCTCTCAACGATTCAACCTTGACCTGTGCGCGGCTTCCTTCAAACTTTTTTAAGGCATTGTGATACGTCGGGTCATAATGGAACTCCAGAAGTTCGGAAGTGAGTTGGCTCCAGTTCTTTGCCTTCACCAAGTCAATCCAGCTCTCAACAGTCGCTTTACTTCGGAGCCGCGTTAAGTACCGTAGCTTCTCGACCAAAAGGTCAGGCGAATTCACCCAGGCGTTGTAATTTTCAATGAGATGTTCGACCCGCTCACCACGTGGAACGTCCAGCTCAATGATCGGAGCGCGACGCATGGCCTTAAAGAGATGGTCGGGAATATGAACGGCCCCAACCCGATGGCTCTCGGCTTCGACCCAGACCGGCTTATCAGGGGCGAAGGAGCATAATTTGTGATGGAGCAGACTCTCAAATTGCTTTTGGTGGGGTTGGGGAGTCTCGGGTAAAGCACCGAGTAATGAGCCGCGATGCTTCGCGAGCCCTTCAAGATCGAGACTCTGGTGCCCGAGGGATTCGAGCTTCTGCAAGAGTGCGGTCTTACCCGCGCCGGTTGGGCCCGCGAGGATGCAAAACTGTAGCTGACCAGGGAGGGACTCAAGCTCGGTCCTCACTACTTGACGAAACGCTTTGTAGCCGCCCGCAAGTAAATGCACGCGCCATCCAACGTGCGATAAAATGGTCGCAATACTTTGTGAGCGCAGTCCACCTCGCCAACAATAGACGAGGGGATGTAGACCGCCATCCTGGTGGCGAAGGGTGCCCCTCAGGAGGTTGGCAACATTTTCCGCGATGTAGGCGGCTCCCAGTTTACGCGCTTGGAATGGATCCCGACGATAAAGACTCCCGACCTCGGCGCGTTCTTCATCCGAAAGCACCGGAACATTTCGAGCGCATGGGATATGGTCCTCAGCGAATTCAGATGGTGACCGCACATCCCAGATTTCGGTCTCTGCGCCGACGTGCTTCCAGTCAATAATGTCGTAGCTGGTCATCGTTCGAGCTTCCTTCGGGACAGAAAATGCAAATTTATGGAGCTTTTTCAAATGATGGCGCATAATTTAATGAAAGGGGTGAGGAGAATTTCGATGGCAGTTAAGGAACTATACACAGCATCAGAGCGCTGGTTTACCGACCAGGCAGTTTCTCGGCAGCTCGTTACGCAAGAGCAGGTGAGTAAAGCTGTCGCGGACCAACTCATGATTCGTCATCAGGAAGGTCGCTCTGTCAGAGTGTGGGAAGTAATGGTTCTCAATGGCGTGATGTTGCCTGAAATCGTCGAAGACTTGCTTGAGAGTCTCTGTAAGTCAGATGCCGGTGGCGAGGGACTCAACATGCTTGGTAGGGTACTCGTCGAATTGGGTTACGCTACCCGCGAGCAACTTGAAGAATCACTTGCCATACAGGCCCAGGAGCGGGCGAGTGGTACTTGGCGCTTGATCGGACAAATTCTGGTGGAGAAGGGATTTTGTCGTCAAAATCAACTCCAGGATGCCCTCGATATCCTTGAGAGCCGACGTAAATCTAAATAATCCGGTTCGTTCAGACATCCGTCTACAACTCGAAACACTTTACTTGCGCGAGTCGAGCCTCTATTCGTCCGACCATGGCCGAAGAGCATCGAGCGCTCTTCGACATTGCCCGAGGAGTATCTGATGGTTCGCATGGTAGAGACACTGACCAATCTGGCAAATACAGCGATTGAGAAAGGCGCCGGCTTGAGCGCGCCGCCAATCGTGAAAGAAAC
>JAYYQC010000314.1:0-2133 GCA_036128675.1 Myxococcota bacterium
AATTGAACATACCTTGGCCAAGAGCACCCAGTCCGGATCGAAGGGTAAAAAGCCGCTGCACAAGACCAAGAACCAAGGCTACGACAACACCAAGGGCAGCACCGGTCGCCAAGATCGCACCGATATCATCGGAGGCTTTCGAGAAGATTTCCTGCCAAGAGCGTAATGAGAATAGGGACGAATGAGACTCCGCTCCAACATAATAAATACGTCCCAGGATGAAGCCAATCACTGTGATAATCGGAATAGCCCCGTTGTACCAACGCTCGGGGATATCATCTGCACTCGCTTCTACGAGAGGCTTTTCAGGGCCATCAGTGTCTTTTGTCTCAATACCCAAATCACCCAAATGAAAGGCACGAGATTCAGCCCTTAGCATGGGCCCAAAGTCACGCCCCGTCGCGGCAATGACGAAGACCAAAATGAGAGCGAAGATGCAGTAAAAACGCATCGGTAACATCTCAAAAAATAGCGCATAACCATCGCCAGGCAGTCCTTCAAAGGCACTCAAATATCCGAGCAGCGAATCCAAGAGACCTACCTCATAACCGATCCAAGTCGAAATGATTGCGATTCCGGCGATCGGCGCTGAAGTTGAATCGACGAGATATGCAAGCTTCTCTCGACTAAGCCTCGCACCATCGGTGAGAGGTTTGGCGGTTGAACCTACGACCACCGTGTTTGCGTAATCATCGAAAAATATCGCCGTTCCCATGCCCGCGACAGTGAGCTGCACCTTACGTCCTGTCGAAGCAAAGCCTGATATCGAATTGACCAAACCTCGGGTCCCGCCCATCTTCGAAACCACACCAACCATTCCAATAAGCAGAAACGTAAAAGCTAAAATCTGTAAATTGAAGCTGCTTTCAACGACCGGCAAGAGATAAGACCTTGCAAGCTCGGTGGTTGCAGTCACTGGATTTCCTAAGCTCAAGACACAAACCCCGGTCCAGGCCGCGACCAACATTGCAAATGAAACGCGCTTGAAGACAAGGGCTAAAACGAGTGCAACCAAGGGCGGCAGCAACGCGAGTTTCGTTGGTAACGGCTTTTCGGTTCGATGAGCTTCGAGGGTACCAGACTTATACACAGCGAAGATAACCTTGCCGCCTTTTGAATCCAACGTTATCTCGCCTGTCTGTGTCCCTTTCCCAACTGCACGAAGGCGTCTTTCAAGCTCTGTGCGCAAGGTACCGGACGAACCGCGAAGAATCGTCGATGTGGGATCAAACTCAGCGAGTACCGCTTCTTGTTGTCGCAAGATGGAAACAGCGACTTGTTTCTCAACCGCAGACTTTTCGATTGGAAGCAGCGCCAAAATCGCGAGTGAAACAAGGGCCGCTAAGCCCGCAAACTTTAATCTTTCCTTATGAACCATGCGCGGGGACTATCACCCCGGCCAAGCGATGTCATCCTCGCATTAGGGTAAGATGGCTAACTGTCCGGGGTCATACATATCAATTTTTACGACAATATTGTGCTCACCCTTAATCTCCACCTTATAAGGCAGACGGTCGGAGCTCTGGCTAATCCAGACTGTGGCCTCACGCGTCTTCCGCGAGCGCTCTGCGCCATAACGCAAACGCAACTTTTCAGCTGGGCGTTGACCGATAGGCGTTTCAACCGCTTCAACGCCCAGCGGCTCCAGTCATACGGTAAATGCTCGGTGACTTCCGAAAACAACTGAGCAAGTCGGTGAGGCTACACGTCCAGCCCTCAAGAGATAAAACCCGGAAACGAAGTCCATGATAGGGCCCGTAAACGTGCGCTCTGTCTTCAACCTAGCACTACCTTCACGCTCTCGTTGAGCTTTCAGGACCCCAGGACGCGCTTGCTCAAAGGTCTCCCGGTACTTTTTGCCATTCAAGAAATAATCGTTCCACATCCGCATCGGTATCAACGACGCCTGCTCAACAACCGAGTGCGCCTCTCCGTTTACGGGCAAGACTGTCGCGACGAGCTCATCCACCTTAAATCGCGAAACTAATTCATATGCGGCTTTCCCTGCTGTCACGCCTTCATTGGCGACTCGAAATTCGAGACTTCCCACCGCAAGCCCATCCAACCAGAGGCTATAGCGAATACGTTCTCCGATAGGCCACCGAGTCGGGGTCGACAGAGCGTAAGGTTGGT
>JAYYQC010000315.1:0-2979 GCA_036128675.1 Myxococcota bacterium
GCTGTAGACCAACTCTTCTTTTTCCCAAAAGGCTACTGGGTTCTCATCGTGTACCCATCATTGATGTGTGTCTCAATTTTTCTGGGACTAACGGTTTACGGCTACCTAACCGAAGGGAAAGAGAAAGGAGAGATCCGAAAAGCTTTCCAATACTACCTCTCGAAGAATGTCGTCGACCAGGTCCTGACCGATCCACAGCAGCTGCAACTCGGTGGCAAGAAAGCCAACTGCACCGTCCTCTTCTCGGATATTCGAGGCTTTACAACCATCAGTGAGCAACTAGACGCAAAAGCACTGAGTGAGCTTCTCAACGAGTACCTCACGCCGATGACAAACCTGGTCTTTAAGAACAATGGAACGCTCGACAAATACATGGGCGACGCAATTATGGCGTTCTTCGGCGCGCCGATTGAGCACAATAACCATGCGGTTGAAGGCTGTTATACCGCCCTCGAAATGATGGAGGAACTCGAAGTTCTTCAGGCCGGATGGAAGGATAGCAATCAGCCTTCACTGGATGTTGGGATTGGTCTCAATACCGGAGACATGTCGGTCGGTAACATGGGTTCGAAGATTCGTTTCGACTATACTGTCATGGGCGACAACGTAAACCTAGGCTCACGGCTTGAGGGTATCAACAAAGAATACCGAACAAATATCATTATCAGCGAATCGACCTTCGAGAGTGCGAAAGACTTTATCCATGCCCGAGAGATGGACCTGGTACGCGTGAAAGGTAAACGAGAGCCGGTTCGGATCTATGAGCTACTGGGCAAAGGTCCGCCACCACATGACTCGAAGCGACTGATCGAGGAGTTCGAACGCGCTCTGAAACTCTACCGTGCGCAAGAATGGGACGAAGCCATTGCTGTGTTTGACTTGATTCGTACCGAAATCAAAATCGACGACGGACCGAGCTCAATGTATATCCAGCGCTGCCAGCGACTGAAGCTATCCCCTCCCGGCGAGCACTGGGATGGGACCTACACCATGACAACCAAGTAATCCTAAGTTCAATGACCTATTCAGCAACACTCGCCGATCTCTTCAGGCGAAACAGGCGTGGCATTAAGCCGGGCTTAGAGGCGACGCGTGACCTCGCCAGCGCACTTGAAGTGAACCTGGACGCTCTTCCCATGGTCCTTGTTGCCGGAACCAATGGAAAGGGCTCTGTATCGTCCCTTATCGCTCATCTTTGCTCAAATGCCGGGATACGAACCGGGCATTATAGCTCACCGCATCTCTTGCGATTCTCGGAACGATTCAGGGTCGATGGGCAAGAGATCACTCAAGAAAAGGTCATTGAGCTCTGGGAACGTGTTCGGTCCATTGAGCCCGACCTTGACCATCCACCTTCGTTCTTTGAAATCGCGACGGTGATGGCCCATCAATTCTTTCAATCGGAAAACTGTGACCTCGTGGTCTTCGAGGTAGGTCTCGGCGGACGTCTGGATGCAACAAATGCAGCAACGCCTCACCTCTCCGTCATCACGAATATCGGACTGGACCACCAGCATATCCTTGGCGATACCCTGGAGGCGATTGCTTTTGAGAAGGCAGGCATCGCTCGGCCAGGCACCCCCTGCATTATTGGGCCTCAAAGTCATCCGGAAGCGAAAGCCAAGCTCATCCGGGAGGCGAAGGACCACGGGGCCGATGTTGAAACTCTTGAGGCCCCCAGCCCAATGGCGGGGACGCCGGACTTCATTGCAGCAAATACGGCAACCGCATCCGCAGCCTACCGGACACTCCGAGAGCGCATTCTTCCTCGGGCCGAGCTGCCTACGTTCACCCCCGAGCTCATGAGCGATTGGTTTTGGCCAGGCCGCTTTGAGCTCATCCCGGGCGAAGATGGACCA
Source organism: Myxococcota bacterium (assembly GCA_036128675.1). GTDB lineage: Bacteria > Myxococcota > XYA12-FULL-58-9 > XYA12-FULL-58-9 > JABJBS01 > JAYYQC01. Next base: position 1,860 of record JAYYQC010000315.1, read on the forward strand.
GACGTCCTCGTCGACGGCGCGCACAACGCACAAGCTCTCAAGGCCCTCGTTCGCGCGTTAGAGAGTGATCAGCGGACCCAAAACAAGGTTCAAGCCATCCTCTATTCCTGTGTGGATACCAGAACTCCTGACGAGCTTTTGGGGTTCCTTAAGCCCCTCGGGTGCCCAATTTACCTCTGTCCATCCTCAGTCGACCGCAGTCTTCAGCTTGAAGAACTTCGTCAAACGACTGAAAATTTTGAAGTTTTCAACTCGGTTCATGAAGGCCTCAAACTTCTGAGCACGCGAGTCACCATCGATGGCATCATCGTGGTGACCGGCTCCCTCTTTGCGGTTGCCGATGCGAAAGCTTGCCTCCAGCACCTCGAGAGAGACCCGCCGATCATGGGTTAGCTCCCCGAGAAGTGCTCAAAAATTTATGAATGTATGTTGACTTCTTACAAAAGATCACAAATCCGTGAGATTCCTAGCCAACTCGCTTGTCGACTCCGTAGTCGATAGTTATCCAGGTTGGGGAATTTCAAGGGGAGCACAGAATGACAAAGCGGACGACAACTTTTATCTGGGTTGGGTTTATCTCGATCCTACTCACTGCGTGCGGAAGCGCACGGCCAGACTTTACTGCGAACGACGGCACCGCTGGAACTGACACCACGGGTATCGAATGCACCACAAACGAAGAGTGCGGCGACGGATATATCTGTCAGAGTAACGCATGCGTTGAAGAAGAGGAGCCGGCTGGCTGCGGAAGCAGCGAAGACTGTCCAGTAGGTCTCCTCTGCGAGCTAGGCAGCGGCGAGTGCGTCGAGTGCCTCAGCGATGACCAGTGCGGCTACGGTGACAGCTGCGTCGATGGCACCTGCACAGAAGCAGGCAGCACCGGTGGAAACAACGATACCGGCGGTGACAATGGCGATATCGGTGGTGGCGATAGCGGCTCTTCCAGCAACTGTAGCTCGGACAATGACTGTAGCTATGGTCGATGCGATGTAGCCTCCGGTTACTGCGTCGATTGTCTCTCAGACTCGGACTGTCCAGGTAATTATGTCTGTCAGGACATGATTTGCATCGAGGCATCTCAAGCCGGTGGCGGCAGTGATACGGGCGGTTTGCCTGGTGG
>JAYYQC010000316.1:0-13628 GCA_036128675.1 Myxococcota bacterium
TACATCATTTTGCGATGTAGGAGCGATTCTTATGTCTGACTGTAGACGACACATCTTAGCCTCTCATTTATGCCCGGCACGGGTCCTTGGCGGAGACCGCCTTGAGCTTGTAATGGACCGTGCTTCGAGTCCTCAGAGGCCATTCATCGTGTCATCCAGCGGCATCGTTTGGGGACAATTTGCCGAGCTCGCTAAGGCCCGCGCAGCATTCTACGATATTCTCTTGGGACGAAAAGACCCGCTCGAAGCAACTCGCGTAGCCAAAGACGCACCAACGACTCTGACGACAGCGAAGAAGCTGAGGCTGGTGTTACGGGACCCAAGTCAGGCTTCAGTAAACGACCTCGTCCCCGCACCGGCGCTCGTGGCTCGCCCTGAGAAGTCGCTCCAGGCGTAATGAATCTTAAAGCTGTGGTTGAATTTGGCCCTTAACGGCCGAAGAGCTTACCCATAAACCCGACTTTAGAGCGCTTAATCTTCATAACTTCGTCGATGATTGGATCCAATTTCTTGCGCATCTCGACCGGTGTGAATGGCTTCGTGATAAAGCCATTGGCACCCGCATTATCGATTGCTTCAGTTACGAAATCGAGGGTCTTGTTCGAGGTGACCATGACGATTCGGATGTGGTCATTGATTTTGTCAGCGCGTAGCTTCTTCACGACGTCGATGCCGTTCATCTTTGGCATATTCCAGTCAATAAAGAGCATATCGTAGACTTCGGGGTCGAATTTGGCCAAAGCATCCTCGCCATCCTCGGCCTCATCAAAATCCCACTCGGCAACCTGAGCTTTCTGCAGGCCCTTCATTACGATACGCCGCATACTTCTCGAATCATCAACGACTAGTGCTTTGATGTTCATAGGATTCTCGAACCTCCCCAATAAGCCTTCTTCCTATGTTTTAATCTATACCTGGAAGCCGCTGCAACTAATCACCCCTCAATTCTGCGAGTTGTTTGAATTCAATGCCCAAGATAGACCATACTGACAGATGTCGGGTATTGATGCGGTACCGCATAATCAAGGTTGAGGTCTGTGGGTTTATTTAGCCGAAAAGAAAAGACAATCCTGGTCATTGATGATTCCCCGACGGTCCGTCGTACCATGAAATCTACGCTAAAAGCCCATTTCGAGGTCGAATTAGGTACTGACGGCATGGATGGGCTAAAAATGTTGATGCGGATGACGCCCGACTTGGTTCTCCTCGATATCAATATGCCCCGGCTCGATGGTTTTAAGGTTTTAGGGCAAATTCGGCGCGATCCAAGGTTCCGAGAGCTTCCTGTGATCGTTTTCACCGACCAGGAACGGATGGTCGATGTTGAGAGAGCACTTTCTCTTGGCGCAAACGATTACATCAAAAAGGCTCAAATGGAGCCGGAGGAAGTACTTGAGAAGATCAAGCGGTATGTGACCGGAAACTTGAACGAGGAAGATGGTTTTCATGATGATCGCATGGTTCATGAAGGTGACGCCGCCATCGTCAAAAAGTATGACGTACCCCACTTCGCTCGCTTTACCCACATCACCGGGGACTTCCTTTTGGAGAGTGTAGACGGTCTCGAACTCGACTTTCCACAATTGGTTGAGGTCGGCGGTAACCTTGTCATCCGGTTTAATTCCGAGCTGACGGACCTCCGTTCGTTTAAATCACTCCTTAACGTCGGCGGCGATATCATCGTCACGCACAATGACTCACTCAAGAGCTTGGTCCATCTAAAGTCGGTTGTGAGAGTCGGTGGAGATATTATCGTTCACGACAACCCCGCGCTGAACCCTCAGCACCCCGAGAAGCTCATGGCGATTATTAAGAAACATGGAAGCTGCGAGGGACAACTTATTGAGGCACCCCCCGCATAAGCTCAAATATAAATTCGGTCTTTGAGCCGACTCGGCACTTATTGTATTCTCGACACTCAACCACGGGGGAAAAATTTTATGACATCAGTAAAGTTTTTTGGGCAGTACCTCCTACTCGAAGGTGCCGTTACGATGGAGCAGCTTCGCGAAGCGCTTCAGCTCATGGAGCGTGAGCATAAAGTACTCGGTCAACTCGCCGTCGATGAGAAGTTGCTTACCGCTGAACAGGCAAACGAAATCAACCAAGAGCAGCTTAACCGCGACCTGCCATTTGGCAAGCTGGCAATCGAACAAGGCCTTCTATCCGAAGAACAGGTTCAGGCACTGGTCAAAACGCAGAACGCCCAACGGATTCGCATTGGCGAAGCATTCCTTCGCCTCGGGTATCTGGATGGAGAAGCTGTTGAAAAGCATTTAACGAAGTTTCAGGCAGAGCAAGGTTCAGCTGAATCACTCAAGCTGAACCTTCCATCAGAGCTTGCCGACAGCAATGCTGCGCATTACCTACTCGAGTTCCTACCTAAGATAGCCATGCGCGTTGCGCGCATGCATCTAAAAGTCGCGAATGGTCCAAAAATTCTACCCGAGGGCGATTCATTCAGTGCCGGCATTGCGCTCGCTGGGCGTGGCGGTATCGAGATTGGCCTTCATGCTGACACCGAATTTAGCAAGCGCATTATGGTTGGCATGCTCAGGCTCATGTCCGGTGAGTTTGATCGAACTGTTGCGGATATCGAGGACGGTGACGAGGAAGACCTCATCGGAGAATTTCTCAGTATCGTGGCTGGCCATTCATTAGGGGCCCTAGCGACCGAAGGCTATCGACTCCGTGTAAGTGCACCCTTTCACGGTCGACTTCCACAAGGCGGGACGCCCTTTCAGTTATTGACGCCCCAAGGTAGTGCCTGTCTTCTGATTCGTTCGTCCTAGCTTTCGCCCTCTTCGCTATTGCGTGTAGCGTTTTGGCTCTGAGGCATGCATCGGCCACTCCCAGAGCTCCGCGCGCCTCCCGCTGCTTTCATCACCGCCCCTGAGCCAGATAAAGGTCTGGGTGCCAATTCTATTAATGCACTCTGGCTCGCGATAAGCTGGTGACCAAAATCCGGAATTAACATACTCGACCGGCCCAATACGATTATGTTCAGGCTCATGATTATGTCCGAAAATGAGGCGGTTGCACCCTGTGATCTTATGAATCATCTCTGCAACCTCCTCACCAATCATTGGCCCCTGAAAAACTTGGCTCTTCACCCCCAGCGAATATGCAGTAAAAAGCGGTAAGAGCAGCAAAAGCGGAATCAGAAACCACCAAATCGAAGCTGGAAGAACAATATTTGCAGTCAGGAAGACCTGGCTCGCGACGTAAAAGGCAGCAACTAAAAGTAGCGCTCGGTCGAGCCAGAGTTCACGCAAGATGCGAAGAGGATTGCTCGCGGCCGGCGCCACATTGAGAGCATGAAGCTGACGCACCACTCTCGGCTCAACTCTGCTCGCCGAAGCAAGCTCTGCCACCCGCTCTTCAATTCGGAGCGGGTCTTTGATGCGCGGCGCGAGATGATGCCGCATGGTAACGTAAAAAGTAACAAGCGATCCGCTCAGCCAGGTGAAGAGCAGAAATGGTTGTGTCTTTGCCATGTAGCGCCAAAAGAAACGTACGTATTCCGTAGCGCTCATGATGTAATTGCTAGAGGCATGCGGATTAAAATATCCCATACCGTTCAAGATGTATCGCTCACTAAGGTCGCCGAACCCGAGACGAACCAAAGCAGGTCCACCTGGGCGCAACCGAATCTGAGGCTCGATGGTGTGCCTTACGGCGCAAAATGGGTCATACATATGACCGTGCGAGACATAAGTATCGTTGTGCGACACATAGAACCAATCGCAGAAGCGTAATCGTCCCTCGAGGTCATCGAGCTTGGAATAACCCATTGCTCGAACAATCTCCTCCCGTACTGATGTCCAAGCTAACTCCAAGTCATGGTTTCCGTGGACGAAGACGATCTCATTGCCACGACCAAGAAATTCACCGAGGAAGCGAAAGAGATGCTCATGGTCGGCCAAGATCTTTCGGACTTTAAACTGAGACATCCACTCTTCAGAGCCAAGTCCTCTCCAGCGTGCAAGCCAGGATACTTTTGAAGGCGGATTGGGTGGAATGGCTACGACGTTGTCAAAATCAAATACGTCTCCGTTGAGAATAAGCTCTACCCCACCTTCGGCCTCTGCTTCAACGTGGCGAATCATCCGCACGAGGTCATCGTCAAAGAAATGCTCTTTGCGCTTATACGCCTTCCAGAACGGCTTATCGGTGCGGCCCGTGTCCGCATCCGACAAGTGCAAATCCGAAATTACAATTGTATCCATCCGCCCCTCTCTCGATCGTCCTTACTAAATTAGCTCTAATTTTAATTTAAGTCATTATTCTCCCCGACGATGCTTCAAGTGAGCATCGCGTTCATAACGATGCGTGGGGATTAGGCTGTAGGAACAGCAAGGTAGGGAGCGGATTATGATTTCAGTTGTTACCAACGTTTCGTCGCTGCAAGCGCAGCGTAACCTCAACAAATCAACCAATGCATTGCAAAAATCCATTGAGCGATTGTCATCTGGACTCCGAGTAAATCGGGCCGCGGATGATGCAGCACGGCTTGCAGTCTCGGAGCAGATTCGAACCAACCTCAAGGGGCTGAAGCAGGCTGAGCGAAACTCGAACGACAACATCAGCTTAATCCAAACCGCTGAAGGTGCCCTTAACGAGGTGACTGGCGTTGTCAGTCGCATGCGTGAGCTCGCGGTCCAGGCAGCCAACGAAGGCACCATGGATACCACCCAGCGAGGCTATCTAAATCAGGAGTTTACGCTTCTACAAAGCGAGCTCGACCGAATTGTGAATGTCACAGAGTACAATGGTCAAAAGCTCCTCGACGGCGCAATCTCGGCAGGTACGACAGCTCTCGATTTCCAGGTGGGTATGAATAATACCGCCAACGACCGTATCTCGATGAGCATTACAACGACGACCACAACTGGCCTGAGTATCGATACAGACTCTCTCGCTACGGCGTCACAGGCACAGGCGGCGATTACCGCCCTCGATGCCGCGCTTCAGACGGTTAACACTGAGCGCGCAACGCTTGGTGCAACCCAAAACCGCCTCGAGATGACCCTGAGTAACCTGGGTAACATGTACGAGAACCTCTCGTCGGCTGATTCTCGTCTTCGCGACGCAGATATTGCCGAAGAAGCAGCGGCAATGAGCCGAGCGCAAATCCTGAACCAGGCGGGCACCTCTGTTCTCGCTCAGGCAAATCAGATTCCTCAGTCAGCACTGTCGCTTATTGGCAACTAATAAAGTTGAGCTTCTTCAGTGAAGCATCACGGGCGTATTCACCCATCCTTGTGATGTAGGGGGGCCGACCTTGGCCTATCCCACGCTCCAATGTGCCGACGAGGTCCTCCTCATCACATCCTTTTTCTCCGGGCAGCTTTCCTGTTGCCAGGTCAGACTTTTACCGTGCAAACTTGCATCAGCTATCCTGCTTATTGATACGGAGAGCGCTGTGACCGCCGACGAAGAACACTTTCAGACCTATGCCGAAGACGGCACGCCCTCGGGCCTCGTCGCCCGCTCAGAGGTGCACCGACTCGGGCTTTTGCACCGGTCGGTGCATATCTTTGTATGGAATATGGCCGACGAGCTTCTTGTGACTCAACGAAGTGCCGACAAGGATATCTGCCCATCTTATTGGGACCTTTCCGCGGCGGAACACCAAAAGCCTGGTGAAACGGCGTTCGAAACGGCATTTCGGGGTCTGCGCGAGGAACTTGGCATCCATTCAACATGCTTGAGGCAGAGCTTAGGTTGGAGCCGTCATCGAATGACCTACCCTGAGCTCGGAATCGTTGATTACGAAGAAACGGCGACGTTTTCCACCCGCTACGCCGGTGAGCTGCGTTTCGAAGATGGTGAAGTGATGGCATCCCGCTGGATAGCTAGGCACCAACTTAGGCAGTTCATGATGCACGAGAAGACCACGCCTTGGATGAAGCGTGATCTCCACATGTTAGACTTAATCAAATGATTAGACGCTCAGCGACTCGTAGAGCGCGGACGCCTTCGGGAGCCCCTTGGCATCGAAAGGTGTGCCTAGTAGGCGCTCGTGGAGTTCCGCATACTTGAGTGCGAGCTCGAGGCGAAGCTCTTCTGGAATCACAGGAGCTGTGCCCTCACCTTGGTACCCCTGCTCGATAAGCCATTGACGGATATTCTCTTTGTCGAGCATCTGCTGCGATTCACCGGCGTCAAAACGCGCCTGGTAGCCATCTGCAATCCAGTAGCGACTTGAGTCCGCGGTGTGGATTTCATCGATGACATGAAGCTTTCCGTCGATCATGCCGAACTCATACTTCGTATCAACCAAGATCAGACCACGCGCTGAAGCCATTTCCTCGCCGCGCTTAAAGAGTGCGACCGCTTTCTCACAAGCTTCGTCAAGAAGTGCCTTTTCGACGTAGCCGCCGCTCACGAGTCCTTCGCGACTGATTGGCTCATCGTGTTCTCCGACCGGAGCTTTGGTCGACGGCGTGATGATAACTTCCTCAAAGCGTTGGTCTTTCTTCAAGTCGGCAGGAAACTCAATGCCGTAGACACCAGCCTTACCGGCCTGGTAATCACGCCAAAGCGAACCGGTGATATAACGTCGTACGATGATTTCAGCGGCAACCGGCTCGGCCTTGCGGACTTTAAGTACGTTTGGATGCGGGCTAGAAATGATATGATTCGGACAGATATCTTTCGTCGCTTCAAACGCTGCCAAGGTAATTGCATTAAGGATAGCACCCTTACACGGGATACTGCTTAGCACGACATCGAAGGCCGAGAGACGGTCTGACGTAATCATTGTAATCTCGTCATCACCAATAAAGAGGTCGCGGACCTTTCCTTTGTAGTGCTCGCCAAGGCTGTTTAAGCGGTCGGTATCAACTGCTCGAAAATCTTCAGCCAAATGTGGACGCAAATCATCAGCTAGGATGCTCATTTACCTACTCCTACTATCACTAGAGAATTTGAGGGACTTAAAAATGGGTGCCGGCACATGCCGACGCTTGGAAAGAGATTACTGAACGCGCACGACGGCCAAGTACACCGAAACAGGTCCAATCCGAATGGTCGCTTGTTGACGACGGGCACGCGCGTTCACCTCCGTTGCGGAGTCCAAATAATGCGGCAGCCCAATCTTGCAAGGGATTTCTTTCGCTTCCATGTGAGACTTCACCAATCCGGCCATAATATTGATGATTTCTCCGATCGAATCGCAGATTTCATCTTCTGGAAGGTCCTCATCATCGGGCCCCAACGCAAAAAGCGCGCGAGACAGCGACTTAGCCCCAGCTCGGTCCGAAAACATGCAGAGCCAGAAAAGTTCGTCGCTCCCGTCAAAGGGTAAATAAGCACCGATATGGTCCTCGGGCACTTCGTCAACAAAGGCCTGAATATCACTGGCACTAGCGTAACCCAGAGGGTTCGTCGCAACCTCTTTCGCGGTTCCGGCGAAGCAGAGTAACCAATCCTTGAGTGGAACCGTTGTCGTATCGGTGTCTTCCTCTTGGAGGACCTTTGAAAGTTCCCGATTAAAGTTCTCTGCTGTAAATGGCTTACCGATGAGAAATAACGCGCCAGCGGTGGACGCTGCATCACGCATCTCAGTACTTTGTTCGGATGTAACGAAGCCAAAGGGTACCTCAATACCTTCGCTCTTAAGAGCCTGGAGTAAGGCCATTCCATTCATCTTTGGCATGTTCCAGTCAGACAGAACGATATCAGGCTTTTTCTCACGCAAAACACCAAGAGCCTCCTCGCCGTCCCCGGCCTCCCATACCTCGTGGTCACCAAATCCGGCTTGCTTGAGAGACCTCTTGATGAGGTTTCGCATTGGCTTACTATCTTCAACAATCATGATGGTCATAATCTAAAACCTATCTCCAATACTGGATACCGACGCTACGCCTAAGCCTCTTGTGCGATTAATGGCATCACCAATTTAAATGTACTTCCAACGCCCAGAGCGGTCTCGATCACGATTTCACCGCCCAATGATTCGATTTCTCTTCGCACGACATCCATCCCGACTCCACGTCCCGAAATGGATGTAACGGCGGCCGCAGTCGAGAAGCCGGGCGCGAAAATCAGTTTATAGGCATCAGCATCACTCAACGTGTGGTCTGGCTGAATAATCTCCTTCTCCAAAGCACGTGCAATCAGCTTCGAAGCATCGAGACCTTTGCCGTCATCACCAATCTCGACGACGATTTTCTCATCGACACTGTGCGCACGAAGCCGGATGGTACCCAGAGGGGGCTTTCCCGCCTCCTTTCTGCCATCAGCATCTTCAAGGCCATGGTCCACTGCGTTTCGAACCATGTGTACCAGTGGTGCCGAAATCTTTTCGGCCATCACTCGGTCGAGCATGGTGTCTTCGCCTTGAATCACAAGCTTCACGAGTTTCTCAGTCTTCTTCGAGAGGTCACGAACCATTCGGCTCATTTTCTGGAAGACCGGCCGAACTTCAACCATCCTCATCTTGGCGGTGACTGAAGCTATCGTATTGCTCAGCTTCTGAATTTCGCCGAATTCGTCAGGCCCACCATCGAGCTCTGTCAGCTTCGACGCGACCAGCTCTTGGGCTTGCATCAGACTCTTCGCCAAAACCTCAAGCTCATTCAGAAGCTCGACGTCAACCTTCACGGTCTCACGCGCTTTCTTAGGCCCTTCCTCAGCTTCACCGCCACTGCGCTCCACGCCTGCTTTCGCAAACTCTGGCATCGGCAGCGGCTGGTAAGGCTTATTCTTATCAAGCGGCTCGATCAGCGCGTCTACAATCGCGTGAAGGTGGTTAAGGACAGGCAACGGCTCGATGAAATCACCGTTGATAACCCCCATCAGAAGCTCTTGGCCGGTTGTGACACCATCGCCAATCGTTTCGTGTGCCCACTCGGGCAGCGACTCGCCCAGCTCCTCTAAGAGGGCGAGGATCTGACCAAGGGCCCATGCATCGAGCCCTTCAGCTTCCTCTGCTTCATCCGAAGCACCCCCAAGAACTGAACTCTCAGGAATCCTACCCTCCATGATACCATCGAGCGCCTCACAAAGGAGCGGTACTTCAGGAAGGCGGGCAATCGCACTGGATGTCATCATCGCAGACTTGAGGACGTCCAAGAGACGACGGGTAACATCGACCGAATCAAAAATCGTCGTAAGAATACCACCTGACACCGTGAGCTTTTCGTCGCGGGCGGCGGCAAGAACTTCTTCAGTGATATGGGTGAGGTTCGTGATATCTTCTAGGTCAAAACTAGAAGCGACGCCCTTGATCGAGTGAATCTTACGAAAGAGTTCATCGACGTGGTCTCGGCTAGCTTCGCCGGCTTCCTGCGCCGCGTTCAGAGCAGCTTCACAGTCGCTCAGCTCATCGTAACTCTCATCGAGAAATTCCTGCAGAATCTCGAGGTCATCGTCGTCCCACTCAGGCATCTCACCCTGAGCCGCTTCCCCGTCTGCCGCATCCTGCTCTTTGCCCGATACCGCTTCAAGTGGAGAGTCTCCACCCTCAAGGATGGCTTCCAGTCTCGTACAAAGTGGCGGACGTTGTGGAAAAGGACGGACGTCTTCACTCGCCAAGAGCGCGCGTTTCAGCTCGTCCAACATCTTACGCGTAAGGTCGACCGACTCGAAAACTGTGTCGAGAACCACTCCCCCGAGGACGACCTTTTCATTGCGGGCCGCGTCGAGCACTTCCTCGGTGATATGCGTGAGCGTAGTGATATCCTCAAGGTCAAAACTCGAAGCCACACCTTTGATAGAGTGGATCTTGCGGAAGACCTCATTCACGTTTTCTTCCGAGGCTTCACCATTGGTCTGAGCCTCGGTCAACGCGGCCTCACAGCCATCAAGCTCGTCATAGCTTTCGTCCAGGAACTCCTGAAGGATCTCTAAATCGTCTTCGTCCCATTCCTTCGGCTCCCCTGCGCCAAGGTCCACTTCGTCTTCATTGGCAGCGGAGGCACCCGTAAGATTCGCACCAGAGGCAAGAACATCATCCAAATTCGCGCCGATTTCACGAATCAGCCCAGCGGAGTTTCGTTCGGAGAAGACAAAATAAACTTCACCTTCGAACTCCTCGGAACCAATGCGTCGCCCCAGAAGAGGAATCTGGCGAGTTTTGATTTTGAGACATTCCTCACCCTCCAAAAAGAAAGGAATCGTCGTCGAAGACTTCGCTTCACCTGAGCCCATCTCCTTTTTTACCGAGCCGGAGACCATGTTGACGAGCTCGCCGAGAAGGTCGACGATCTCCTCGTCCGGACAATCCTCATCGTCCTCTAGACCATTCATGACCCGGACAAGATTCTCACAGCTCATACGGCTGCCAAAGAGCGCGAAATCCCACACGCCATCGGCTCGAATCATACTAATACGGCCGCCGAATTCCATGCCCGACGGATCGAATTCTTCGACCTCGCCACGGGCTTCCAGGCTGACCATGAACATCGTTTCGCACGCCGTCAGAAGACTATCGACAGCTACATCCATCGCCTTAGGAACTTGCAACAATCTTTCCCCCACACTGTCAGAATTCCCCGCTGGAACTCCATTCGAGTCGAGTCTAGCGGATCTTCGAGGTTTAAAGGTAGCCCCCCCAAAAAAAAAGGGCCCCATGAGGGGCCCTTTTCGTAAATTCAAGCGTGTGCCTGAGGCTTATTCAGCCAACCACCCTTGGATCGAAGGCTCTGGGTAAACCTGAGCTTCGCCAGAGTGGAAGAGAAGTTCCATGTTCGATGAACGAAGAACTACTTCCATTGGAAGGCCAATTGAGCCGTCGGTGCTGTAGGTGGCAATCTTGCTGAAGAAGGTCTGCCACTGTGAGTCACAAACAACAGTTGCTGGGTCCAGGCCTTTCGATGACGCGTAGCTCGCGCAGTACTCAGGAGTCGCTGGGTTGTAGCTTGCGTCTTCGCCTACGAAGTAAAGAACGTCGAGGCCAGCTTTGTCGCTCTTGAAGTTCTCGATGTCAGGAATTCGCTGATTACACGCTGGGCACCATCCAGAAGTAAGAACAATCCAAACGAGCTTCGAGTCTGCGTCGGTGCAGCTATCGTGAAGGTTACGGGTAGTTCCGTCAGCAAGCTGGAGGGTCATGTCCGCGATATTTGCCTTGAGGCCGTTGCCATTACCTGCTGCAACACATGCTTCGTCGGTCGTCTCAGGAACATCTACGTCCGCTGTAGCGAATTCGCCATCAAGACGAACATCGCCTGAACACCACTTCTGGCCACCCGCAACTGGGGTTGACTGGTAGGTGTTCGAGTCGATGGTTACTTCGTCAAGAACTGCGTCCTTGATGGTTGCGGTCAAACGGTCCGAATCCGCGGAGAACGTATCAATTTCAACAACACCTTCGAGCGCGTAGAAAGTCTTCTCGCAGCCACCAGACTGGGTGCAGTTGGTACGGCCGACAACACAAAGGCCACAATCAGCATAGTTGCTGCCGTCGAGCTGGTAAGTTCCTGGGCCAGTTGGTCCACCGAAGTCACCACCGTAAATTTCGACCTGCATAATGTCGTAGGGCTCGGTCTCTGAAGTTAAGCCATAAACAACCGCGAATTGTGCACCCTGACGTTGCGCCAATGCTGCACCGACTTGAAAGCCTTCGATGTCGCATGTGCCGCCGGTTGTACCGCCAGTTGTGCCGCCGGTCGTTCCGCCAGTTTCGCCGCCGGTTGTACCGCCAGTTTCGCCGCCGGTGGTTCCACCAGTCTCAGTTGTGTCTTTTGCTGTAGTATCGCTACCACAGGCTGCCAAGAAAAGTAGAGAGCCTACTGCCAGAGCTAGATTCAGTTTTTTCATTGTGTTCCCCGAGTTTTGAGCGTGAGTCTTCACACCCTGGGCAAGGGCTGAAGATTTGTGTGTGATATCCAATCAGGTAGGTTTTGCAACTACAAAATTAGAAAACCAGCTATGCCGCATGGGAATGGTATCAGAAACCAATACCAACCGCTCGCGATTTGAGCGGATTAAACATGCTAAGGGGTGATTTCGTCCCCAGTTGGGGCACCAGATTCAAGGTCTAGGAGCTTCTGGAAAAGCTCGGCCGCCTTTGCCTTGTCACCAGCAGCACGCGCCCGCTCCATCAGCTGCTTTACGAGTGAGGGGTCATTGGGGCGAAGTGATTGCAGTTTGTCGAGGACCTTCTCGGCTTCCCCAGCTTTACCAGACGCCTCCAGCCATTGTGCGTAGACCAGGCTCGTATCCATGAGACTTGCTTCACCAGGCCTCTTCCACATGAGAACGCCGAGATGCTCCCCAGCCCGTTCCGTCTCACCCTGAGCAAGGGCCGCGCGTGCCGAAAGCAAGAGCGCATCACCCTGAAGCGGCCCCTGAATCATCGTTTCAGAGCGCTCAAGATTGGGCGCGCTCTCTTCGGAATTCCACCGTTCTAGCTCAACCATCGCGGGAACGGACTTTTTACGGCCTTTTGATGCCCGCGAAAGAATGGCCTTTGCACCGTTGAGGTCGCCTCCAGCACGCGTGATTCGGGCTTTGGTGACCGCTGACCAGCCATCGTTCGCTTTGCCGGGTAGTGCCCGAAGCAGCTTCAGCTGTCGCTTAGCCTCGTCTTCGTTCCCATCCGCAAGCGCCAAGCGGCCCCGCTCTGCATAGATGATAGCTTTCGCTTTCGGCGTCAGCTTATCGGGCGTCTGTGACTCCAACCAGGACAGGGCCGATCTTGCCCCTTCGACCGTTTCTAGCGCGCGTGTAGCACCTATGAGGGAAGATGCTGCAGGCGATGCCTCTGCTCCCTCTCTCAAGAGGCTCGATGCTTTATCAAGCTTGGTCTCCGCAAGAGCCTGCCCTGCTCTAAGGCTTACCTTTAACTGGCGGCGGGTCGGGGCAACCTCTTCATCCCAATCGACCCCTGCAATCGCCTCACCGAGATTTGTGAGCCGTTTTGCATCGAGCAATGCCTGTGCGAGGCGAAGCTTTGAATCAGAGTCACCCGACTCACGCGCCGCACTTAAAACCCCTTCGTAAAAAGAGGTATCACTCCACTTGTCGCGGTCATGCTTAGCCCAGAGCAGCATCGCATCCAAGAAAGGTTCATCGTCGGCGAGCGCCTTCTCTAAGTGCGGAAGCGCTTTCTTTAGATTGGGTCGCTTCGTCGACAAAAAACCATCCGCCAAGACAAACTGAAGCTGCGGCGCGTTCGCGCCTTCTGTCTCCGCAAGCTTCGAAGCCTGCTTGCGAACCTTCCCCGCTTTGCCCTGCCAGTTCAGTGCTCCTGCAATCGCACCGATACCCAACGGACCGAAACGTTCGGTATCAAATTTGGCCGGTGCTTCCTTCAGGAGTAGCTTCCGGGAATCGGCATCCCCGAAGTGTCGACCCAATCGATAGCGAGCCCACATCAAAACACTACGGTCTGCCATCTGGTTGGCCTTCGCCACCTCGGCGACCTTCGCCTTAAGATCGATATAACCCAACAAGTCGACTGTATCAGGACCCAAATCTCGACTCTGCCTTACCTCTTGCTGAGCCTCTGAGAGAAGCTCGTCTGAGAGAGGATTGCCCTCAGCGTCGACACCTTCATCGTCGTAGGCGCGGTCCTCGAAGAACTTCGATAAATTAGCATCTGCACCCTGGTCCGTCGGAATTGCCGGAAAAATACGATCCCACAGAGCGATACCGGCGAGCCCGACCGCCGCCAC
>JAYYQC010000317.1:0-12263 GCA_036128675.1 Myxococcota bacterium
GCCGGCCTCGGTCGGTGCTCAAGCGCTGAAAGATTTGAGCAGGTGCTCAAGCGCATCGAGTTGTTTTTCAGTGAGATGTTCTGAATCCTCAAAGAGGGTTCGGAGGCTATCTTGAGGCAAAGCCGTACCCTCGCCTGACCCGACCAACGTTCGCATCCGGGCATCACTGACTAAAAATCTTCGTAGGAGTTCCACATCCACCGGCTTGAGAAGCCATGAAGCGTAGAGCGACTCACACGCATCATCATGATGATGGGACGCATCGTGGCTGTGCTCAGAGTCGGGACCATCGCTGCACATCATAAAGACAAGCATCTGTGAAAAGCCCTGGGGATCGAGGTCTCGGATTTTCTCCAGCATGCCAAACCCACTGATTCCGGGGAGGTGGACATCAACGAGCGCATACGAGAAGGGTCCAAGATTTTTATAGAGCTCGACGCCAGCCTCACCGCTCTCCGCTTCGTGGAGCTCTAGGGCCTCGACACCCTCCCGCCGAATCAGCTGTCTGAGCTCTTTACGGGATATATCCGAGTCGTCGACAACAAGAACTTGGTGCTTTTTATCCACTACGCGCCTCCTACTGACCTAAAAGTCCTCGGAAGAACAGCGTTCCGAAGCTTCATTGAACACCCAGAGGCTCTGAGATGCAATGAACAAAGTTCCCGACCTTGCCTTGAGGCAACCGCTTGTATCTTAAGACGTCACTGCCTCCCACCGATCAGGGTCTCAGACCTCGGTGGTTGATTGGGTAAGACCGGTTGAGTATGAAGGTCGCTATGCAATGCCCATCCTGTGGAGATTCATTCGACTGGTCCGCGAAGTTCGCGGAAATTGTTACCTGTCGAAGCTGCCAGGCGGTATCACGTATCGGTGATGGAACCCCTTCACTTGCCGGGCAGAGTGCCAAGCTTATCGCATCCGGCTCGGGACTTGGGATGGGTGTCACCGGGAGCTTCAAAGGGGTCGCCTTTACCACCGTCGGTCGGGTGCGCTACGGATACGCTCAAGGATTCTGGGACGAGTGGTGCTTGCAGACTGCCGAAAACGAGTTGGTTTGGCTCACCGAGGACGATGGAAACCTGAGCCATTCAAAATCGGTACCGCTCCACAAAGCGCTTCCCCCGCTCGAGCAACTATCCCTTGGACGCAGCCTCTTTCTCGCCGACCACGACTATCTCATTGAAGAAATCGGTAAGGCAAAGTGTCTCGGAACCGAAGGTCAGCTACCTTTCTCTTCGATCCCTGGCGATGAAATAGATTACGTTAGCCTTCGAGCCGGCAAGACCCAAACCGCGACCATTGAGATGTACGATGATGAGGTGCATGTCTATCAGGGCCAGCGGATTCGTCTTATAGACCTTCATCTCCTCAATCCGGTGGCTGTCGATGCCAAAGGGCCCACCGATGGTTTCACCCTAGCCTCTTCCGACACGAGTCGAGTCGGCTGCTACGCGTGTGGTGCGCCCATCAGCGCTGAGAGTATTGAATCGGGGGGCGCGTGTGAATTTTGCGGTGCAATGCAGGAGCAAGTGACGCCGCAAATCGACTGCCAACACTGCAACACTCGCTTTGGGCTGGTTGCAGCTGAGTTCATCACACAGGCGCAATGTCCTAAATGCTTCAAAGGGGTCGAAATCGAAACGCAAGGCACCGTTGCAAACCTGCAAGTCTTCACGAAACCCATGGAGGCTGGAGAGGTCTCACCAGAAAAACACCTGGCCGCGATCCATCCCTTTAAGCTCGGCCAACGGGCGCAGTTTGACGGAAAAGAGTATGCCCTTACCGGTCATTTGCGCAACGAGACTGTGGAAGAAGGGGTGAGTTACTACTCCGATAGTTTTCATCTCCTCGCTAAGGATGGCGAAGTACGCTGGCTCGATCGCGAGGACGGTCATTACGTACTCTCCGAACGCATCGGGCCAGTACCCGAGAGGCTGCTAAGCTGCGTCCCAAAATCCAAAACAACATTCAACGGTCGAACCTATCGATTTTTTGACTCGGGCGATTCAAGTGTGTGCTCGGTGCAGGGACAATTTACGTATGGCGCTAAACTTCTCGATACGTCGAGCTACTACGACTTTGTCGATCCCCCACACTACCTCTCGGCGGAGTTGACCGATCGAGAGCTGGAGGGGTTTGCAGGTCGCTATATACCTTCTGCTGATATTGCTGCTGCGTTTCAGATGTCCGCCAAGTCGTTTATAGTGCCATCCACAGTAGGTGCAGCCCAGCCTTATATCGAGGGTGCCTTTAAGACGATGGCCCGAACCAAGCTTCCTTTCTACTTGCTCTTTTTCGTGGTCCTCTTACTCGTCACTTCTTTCAAAGGCTCTACGCTTGAAGAGTCCTCCTTCGAGCATAACCAAGACCAAAATAAGACGACCTTCGAGACAACTCCTTTTGAGGTCACCGACACACCGACCACCGTTGCTCTCAGTCTTGATACGACGGTCGACAATAGCTGGATCTACCTGGATGCCGAATTCCTGAACAGCAACGATGAAATCGTTCACGTCGCAGGCCAGACCATCTCCTACTATCATGGATATGAAGGGGGCGAGTCTTGGTCCGAAGGCAGTGATGACCACCAATTTCTCTTTCGTATCCAGCAGCCTGGGACCTATCGTTTCCGACTTACATCTGAAGCAGATCGCGATACACGCGTGCGGGTAAAAATCGAGGAAGGCGTTTGGCTAAGTCGATTTCCCTTGATTGGGCTCATCCTAACCGCTCTCGGTTTCTTCCTGATTACACTACGGCGTGTGCAATTTGAACATCGCCGTTGGCAACACCTTCATGAAGACGACGAATAGAATAGCTGGAGTAATTATTTCATGAACCTATCTGCCTATATCTTTCATGGAATCATGGTTGCAGCCGCAGCGTCAGCAACCATTGCCTCATCGATTGGCTGGGGACTCGACGACCCTCAGCGCAGCGAGAAAAGCATACGCGAAGATTCACAACGCAATCAGCATGGCCGAGGTATCCATGGTGGTGGCATTCGATACGGAAAATAACTTTTAGAAGGAGACGGGGCTATGCCTGAAGCTATCATTCAAGAACTCTGGGGAATTGTTCCAACAATCATCTACTTTATATTGGGACTCTTACTCTTCGGATTCGGCATTTATGTAATGGAAAAGGTCACCCCCTTCTCCATTAAAAAAGAGATTACCGAGGACCATAACACCGCGCTTGGCATTATCATTGGAGCTGGACTCATCGGCCTCGCGATTATCCTCTCAGCCGCCCTAAAATAACCGAATCCGCGATGCGAGATCCCGAACCACAGGTCGCCGGTCTACCTCTACTCATGACGGTCTTTGTCGCGGCTGTCTGTGGTCTGGTTTATGAACTCCTCGCTGGAACCCTCTCGAGCTATTTACTCGGCGATTCCGTTACGCAGTTTTCGTTGGTCATAGGCCTCTTTCTTACGTCCATGGGCGTGGGTTCCTACTTATCGAAATTCATTCAAGACCGCCTCTTAGAGCGCTTGATTCAAATTGAGTTCGTAGTCGGTCTTATAGGTGGGTCGATGGCGGCTCTCGGCTTTGCAGCATTCGCCTATACCAGCGCCTATATCCCAGTCCTCGTCGGTTTAGTTTGTCTCATCGGCATATTTGTAGGCATGGAAATACCCTTGGTGATTCGGATCTTGCGCGCGTCCCGCCAACTCGATGTGACATTGGCCCAGGTCATGAGCCTAGACTATATCGGTGCTCTTTTGGCCTCACTGGCATTCCCATTTCTGATCCTGCCCGAGCTTGGCTTGGTCCGTGGTGGTTTCCTTATCGGTCTCCTTAATGTCCTCATTGGCCTCTATCTTCTTTACCGTGTGCGTGACCCAAGCCGTAGTCTACGCTCTCTTCGTGCCACCGGCTGGACCCTGAGCGTGTGTCTTTTTGTCGGCGTCATTCTATCAAACTACGCAACCAACCATTTCGAAGACCAGCTCTACCAGGACGAGATCATTTATGCCGAGACTAGCAACGCGCAACGTATCATCGTGACACGATGGCGTAACGATATTCGCCTATATCTAAATGGACATCTCCAATTTTCTACTGCCGACGAATACCGTTACCACGAAGCTCTGGTACACCCAGCGATGCTAAGCCCCGGGCCACGTCGTAAAGTTCTCATTCTGGGTGGCGGAGATGGAATGGCGGCAAGAGAAGCGCTGAGTTTTTCAGGGGTCGAATCAATTGACCTCGTTGATCTTGACCCAGCAGTGACGAACTTATTCACAGACAACGCCCTTCTTGCGAACCTTAACAGCAACGCACTCTCCGATCCCCGGGTCCAGGTCATCAACGGTGATGCATTATCGTTTTTGGAGGAGAGCACGGCTCTCTATGATGTCATCATCATCGATTTGCCCGATCCATCGGACATTCAGCTCGGCAAGCTCTACAGCAAAGCCTTTTATGATTTGGTACAGAGAAGATTGGGACCGCAAGGGAGGGTTGGGATCCAAGCAACGAGTCCGTATCGAGCACGTAAAGCCTTTTGGACCATCGTGCATACCGTCGAGGCATCATCGACGGGCAACCCAGAGAATCCTAAAACGCTCCAGGTCAACCCGTATCACACGATGGTACCGTCCTTTGGCACTTGGGGATTTATCCTAGCCAGCCGGTATCCGGTTGACGTCAATACGTTAAAGTCAAAGCCTGAGGCTCGTTTCCTCAATGACCAGATCCTTCCTGGGCTCTTCGACTTCCCAAGTGATATGGCGCGTATTGAAGCCCCGGTGAGTTCGTTGAATGACCCAGTGGTCGTCACGCTCTATCGGGATGGCTATCACCAATATTTCGATTAGGGTGTGTTCAATTTAAGGCCAAGTGCCTGAAAATGATTCAGGGTACGGTTTAGGACATCGTCCCTAATAGCGTCGGTCTCCATTAAGAGTTCATGCATCGGGAGTTTCCCCGCCGCGTCGCGGTGGCTCTCGCGGTCAAACGTCATCGACTCACAATCCTGAGCTTTACGACAGAGCTTGGATACTTCATTGTTATCCACGTAAGTCTCATTACCGGCCAACATAATCAGGGTTGGAGCTTTGAGCTTGTGTGGATTCCAAGTCATCCACCAACCCGCGCGGATAGATTCGCGGAGCCATCGATTGGTTGCACTGCCAAGTGGAAGCTGAGGGTAGATATCGTTGTACCGTAGGTAAAGGTCTTCCCCCATCTGCCAGCGTGCGCGACTCCGGGTGACATAGTTCGAGTTGAAGTCTTCATCGCTGCCGGTTGGTTCCCAATAATCACCGCCCAAGACGAAGGTCTCACCTTGCCACCAGAAGGTGAGCGTCGCAGCTACGCTGTACGCAACTGAGCGAGGATAAGGAGCGGTATTGATAGCGATCATCGGCGCGGTTAGAGCAAGACCGGCAAATGCTTCCGGGTACATCATCGCTGTGTAGACCGCGATTCCGCCACCCATCGAGTGTCCCAGGAGAAACACGCGGTCATGACCTAAACCTACGACTGCATCGCGAACCGACTTAAGGTCCTTTGCATAATCGGAAAACCACTTTACGTAGCCTTTGCGTTCATCGGAAATAAGACGGTCCGACAGCCCTTGTCCGCGGTGGTCGAAGAGACAAACCGATGCTTCAGCCGGGCCATGGTAGAGGTCATAGGCCAGCTCGAGGTATTTCGGGATATTCTCAGTTCGTCCGGCTGAGACGAGAATCGCGTCCCTGGCACCTGGCTTTTCGAAGCATACCCAAGCAATGGCAGCGCCATCACGCCCGGTGAGGTAGTTTATCTCATATTGACCGGCCCATGGTAAAACCTGAGATTCGAAGGTTTCCTGATAGTTATCCTCGGCGATGGCATGGGCCTGGCCAGCAAAGAGGAGGATTGAGAGAAGGGTTGCTGCTGAAAAGCGCATTATGAGGCTCCTTATATGTAGGGGCGATGCGAACAAGTCTGGGGGATAACGCATCGCGGCGTAGTTCTTCTTACCCGCTCAAGAGCCACCTGGTTATAAAAAATGCATTTATTGCATGTTACAGGAATGTTTCACTCAAGGATTCCGCAATATTTGTCCCCTCAATGCTCGGCTAATTCTTTTCTATCTTTAGAATTTGGGCTTTGTAGACACTCGCGAATTCAGTTAGTTAGAGCCTCAATACCGTCAAAATGAGGAAATCTATGACCGAGCCATCCATCAAATACTCAGATTATCGGCGAGAGGTCTCCGTCGAGCGGGTCGAGGTCAGCTATAATTTACTGACCCAACGCACTGATAAAACGTCGAAAAAGCCCGACAAAGTTAAGCTGAGTCTTCGCGATGCAAGCCAGCTGATTCGTGGCTACACCCAGGGCCGATTTTTAGAGCAGGTTCAAGCGGTTGTGCCACTTGCAGCCTATCTGGTGGTCTTTCAATTATTTATCCTTCGCCAGGTGGTCGAAGATTCATGGGTGATCACGCTCGGCCTCTTAGAGGTTATCGTCGGGCTCATGCTTTTTATGGAAGGCCTAAAGCTTGGTCTGATGCCTTTCGGTGAGGTGATCGGTAATACACTTCCAAAGAAATCTCCTCTGCCCTTGGTTCTTCTGGTTGCACTCCTATTAGGGGTTGGCGTCACCTATGCGGAGCCGGCTATCGGCGCACTCAAAGCTGCCGGCCAGATTGTTCAGGTCGAGAAGGCACCCATACTCTTCGCACTCTTAAATCAATGGTCCGAGATATTGGTCATGGTTGTCGGCGCTGGGGTTGGCTTCGCGGCGGTCCTTGGAACGCTGAGGTTTATCTATGGTTGGAGCCTCAAACCAATGATTTACCTCGCTTTGATCCCGGCGCTGGGTCTCACGATCTACGCGTTCTTCGACGACGAGCTCTACAAGATTATTGGACTCGCATGGGACTGCGGTGCGGTGACGACAGGCCCGGTCACCGTTCCACTTGTGCTTTCGCTCGGCATCGGAATCGCTGCCGCAGCTGGTAAAGGCGAAAACAATCTCTCCGGTTTCGGTATCGTAACACTCGCCTCGCTCTTTCCAATCATTGGTGTCCTAAGTCTTGGCCTCTATGTAAATTTGACGGTGGACCCCGCCTCCATCATTGAAGCCGCAAAAGGAGCAGCCACTGCGAGTGCGACCACAGCCCAGCTTCCGTGGTACGAAACAACACCTGGACTCGAGCTGGTGATGGGTGTTCGGGCCATCATGCCACTCGTATTCTTTCTCTTCATTGTTCTCAAAGTGCTACTGAGGACCCCTGTCCATAATGCAGGGGTGATCACGTATGGCATCATCCTGACCGTAGTCGGCATGGTACTTTTCAGCTTAGGTCTTACCTATGGTCTTTCAAAGCTCGGAGAACAGTCAGGCGGATTGGTCCCTGCGGCCTTCATGGGGCTTGATAATGTCGAGAACTCACCGCTCTACATCTATACCCTGGGTCTCGTCATTGCTCTCGGGTTCGCTTGGGCACTCGGCTTTGGAGCTACCTTGGCTGAGCCAGCGCTCAATGCTTTGGGTGTGACTGTCGAAAACCTCACAAACGGCGTCTTCAAAAAGTCCACTCTGATGATTGCTGTCTCAGTAGGCGTTGCATGTGGTATCGCGCTCGGTCTCGCCAAGATAATCTTTGACCTACCCCTGGCCGGTCTCCTGATACCGCTCTACCTCCTCAGCGTTATCTTCACCGCACTCTCGAGTGAAGAATACGTGAATATTGCCTGGGACAGCGCCGGAGTGACAACCGGGCCCATCACTGTACCACTCGTTCTCGCAATGGGGCTTGGATTCGGTAACGCGGTCGGTGCGGTGGAGGGCTTTGGCATCCTCTCAATGGCCTCGATTGGGCCGATCCTCTCAGTGATGGCCACCGGACTCTGGGTTCAGTTCCGGGACAAGAGACAAGCAAAACGAGACGCAGCCGAATGGGCTGACGCAAATTAGTATATCAAAGGAGACTCGCAATGAGTGGAAGAACCATTACCTACTTAAGCGATGTAGCGCTTATCACCTGTATCGTTCAGCGCGGCTCAGGCGATGATATCGTGAGAGCAGCTCAAGCCGCTGGCGCTCAAGGTGCCACAATCTACTACGCGAAGGGCGGAGGGATGCGTGAGCGCCTCGGCGTTCTGGGAGTCTGTGTCGAAGTCGAAAAGGAAGTCGTCAATATCCTGGTTTCTTCGGACCAGAAGGAAGAGGTTTTTAATAGCATCTATCTAGCTGGGAAACTCGATACACCAGGTATGGGAATTGCTTACGTAACGCCCCTCGAAAAGGCTGCGACGTATGTGCCACCGGATGTCTTGAGCCGTCTCAAGAGCTTGGGAGCAGCGAAGTGATGACCGCCCAACAAAGCTATAAGCAGATTTCAGCAATCCTACCGGATGATGAAGCACTTCTGCACGCTCTCGTCCACGGTCTAAAGGAGGAGAAGTCGATTCTCTCTTTTGACCATCATACCTGTCGTGGGGTTGGTGCGATTGGTAAGCGCAGCGCTGGTCGACGTTTTCGTTCTCCCCCGGCAAAAGCTTTAAGAATGCTCTCCGTCTTGGTCGAGCCTGAGCGCGCCGATGAGATATTTGAGTATATCTACACCAAGGCAGACATGGATAAACCCATGGGCGGGATCTTGTTCATGGGTCCCTTAGATGGCGCAACTGCCTTCTTGATGCCAGCTGGAGTCGCTGACGAAGACGAATAACTTGTCAGACTAACCACACACATCACGAAGTTCTCCAGGCAACACTCGACAAAAGAGCTGGAGAACCCATGCACGCCCCATCACAAGAACAAACCCAAGACCTCTACGACCGTCACACGCACCTTTGGATTCGTGAGGAGCCTACGCTCTTATCGGACTATACCGCACGCCCCCGCGTGATTGAGAGTCTTGGTCCCGTCGATGGCCTTGATATCCTCGACTTGGGCTGCGGGGAGGGATATTTATCGCGCGCACTTTATAGGCTCGGAGCCGCAAGCGTTCGAGGTCTAGATATCTCGACGCAGATGGTGCGAGCCGCGGAGGACCAGAATGCACAAGATGGCTATCGAATCGTCTACGAAGCCAGAGACCTTCGGGAGTGGCGACCACCTAGAGAGCAATTCGACCGGGCCATCGCCATATTTCTTTTCAACTATCTTAACCTCCAAGACTCATTGAGCGTCCTAACACACTGCCGCCGCACATTGAGACGAGCCGGTGAGCTGGTACTCACCCTTCCCCATCCGTCCTTGCCCTGGCTTCGAGCCGCTGGGGCACCCTTCTACTTTAAGCGTCCTTCACTCCCTTATCACGGAGCCAGAGACATGAGACTCGAAGGTCGAATCTGGCAGCGTGCGGGGGAGTCGGTCCCAGTTGTATGCTTTCACAAAACCATGGAAGACGTCTTTCGACTCTTGTCACAAGCCGGCTTTAGTCGCGTCTTAGAGTTCAGCGAGCTCTACGTCACGGACGAGCATAAGGCGATAGACCCGCTCTTTTTTGGCCCTCTTGAAGGAACACCACTGCACATCCTCATCAAGGTCGCACAATGATTCACCATGCAGCAAATACAGCCCGGGCGCATACGCCTGGATTGATACGCCCGGCTTCACGACTGTCGCAATACAAGCTATTGAGTACCGAGGCGCGAAGTGAACATGCCCTGCGAGAATTTACGCGCATCTGCAGCCAACGCTACGGCACTCTCGACACGACTTATGGTGAACTTTACGAGGTCTATGACCGACAGCCACGCAATCCGATCCGCATGCCAGTCTCTCAGACCAAGCTCCCTATCGGCTTTCATACCGATAGTTCAAAGCGAGATACTCTACCTGATATCGTCGCTTTAACCTGTGTACACAACGCGGAGGGAGGCGATACTCTTCTGGCAGACGCGGAGAGTGCATTTCATATCCTAAAATCCCGCCATCCCTGGACATTGGACATCTTATCCCGTGATTTCCCGCGAGCCATTGTCACACCGAAGTGCAAAAGCACTCGGACCAACGTCGCACGCAATGCCTTCCCGATTCTGACCACTGAGGCAGGTGGACAGGTACTGATTCGCTATATGCGTACCTGGATCGAGACCGGTGCCAAAATACTCGGAAAGCCTCTGACTGAACTGGAGCTGACCGCACTCGATCACCTCGACAGCGCGCTTCGTTCTTCGGTGATACTTAGACATCACCTCAAACCTGGTGAGTGTATGGTCTTTAATAACCGACGGATTGTTCACGCTCGAACCCCCTATCGGGACCGACCAGGAATGCGACGTAAGCTTCTTCGGGTATGGATTAACGAAACCCCGTCACCCTACATGAAACGCTCGGCCCTTGAGCGCTCGTCCGTATTCTTACCCAACTGATAGGGCTCATCCAGAAGCTCGTTGATTGCGTTGGTGAGGATCTCGGCACCTTTTTGGAACTGCGCCTTGAACTTCTTCGAGCCGCGGGTAAACGGCGTGTAAGCCTCCTCAACGCGGCACTCTGAAAATGCATCGTCCAGCGTCAACGGCTTACCTATTCGGTACTCTACCTCCCCACCACTCGAGAAGGGCGAGCCACCGGGATAAATCGCTTCGCAGCCGTTACTTCCCACTGGCACTATCGGAATATTGTGGCGAAATGCGAATTCAAGCATGCCGGTTTTCGCGGGGAGTAACCGAATCGAACGCGTGCCTTGAGGAAAGACAATGATGTGGTTTTCCTTTTCGAAGACCGCCTCAACGGTTCTTTTCTCAACCAACGCCATCAAGCGGTCATTCCAGCGGTTCATATAATCACGGTAGTGCTCAACCTCTGGATTGAAATCTGACCGAGGTCCACTCAGAATTGCTCCAAGTGAATTCACCAACTCGGATGAAAGAGCTTCGGGCTCGAGCTTGAAATCAACCAGGTCGCGTAAGGCGCGGTATTCATCGTCACTGAGCTTTCGCCCAAGCGTACTCACCGCATCCTTGAGGATCAGGTACCCCATGCTTGGCAGCGGAAGATTGTTACATTGGTCAAAGAACCAGCCCAGCATTTTGTTTTCGTAGTACTTGGCCTTGACCCAAGCCATGGTCATGCGTGGGTGGCCACTTCGAAAGAGCTCAAACTGAAAAGGCCAGTAGTTATAACGGTCGGTGTGGTTTAAGGCGAACATCACGCCTTGATCTGGGATGTTCTCGACGCCTTTGAGCGTGATCTTTGTTCGCTTCGGAAACAAATAATCGAGACGTAATGCTTGAGCGATAACCTTTTGCCCGAGCGGTTGACGCGCAATGCGTACACGACTCAAGTGCTCTTCATTTACCATCATGAACCTCCGACGAAAGCCATCCAGGAGGCGAATAGCCATAAGCTGCTGCAGAATCAAATGCCCAGAGCGTCAATGGTTTGTAAAAGAAGGATTTATTCTAAGGGATCGCACTCAAAGCCCAGCGACAAAGCGTTTGGGGAGGAATTTGGACTGAGGCGACACGTTCTGAATCAAGCTCATATTCGACGAGGGAAGGCTCTATCCCGTCGCAGCTTAAGCTGCTTTGGTAGTTGCCCAGGTCAAGACGTAAGAGCTTCCCCGACAACTCACGTACCGTATCCGAAAAATTATAGACCGACGTTTCGAACCTACGCGCCTCGTTCACATCCACCCAGACCCCCCAATCGTCGGAGGGGTGGAGCCAACGGACCGCAGCCATCGACATCATAAGTGGGTCACCGGAGTCACCACTGACCATATTATAGAGTAGGTCGAAATCTATACCCGGATAATTGGTCCCAAAATGCGCATTCAAGAACTTCCGATGAAAAGAGAAGACTCGGTCGGTAAACCGCACCTCACTGGTAAACATGGGCTCGTGCAATCGCAACGTCGCGAGACTGGATTCAAGGGTGGTTTCTACTACGGCAATATCACCTTGGACCCGATACTGGTCCAAGGCCTCTCCGTCGACCGAGAGCAGGTCATCAAACTCCGTCGTTCCCAGCTGAAGTCGCAGCTTACCCATCACTGCACGTAGCGACGATCTGGCCTCCTGACCGGCCCATAAAGCACTCCCCTCCTCAACTTCCTCCGTCCCCGCTTCGATTGCGTCCCTGCGCAGCGATGCAAGCCGCCGGATGCTATCGAGGTACTTTGAGTCGTCGGTCTGAATGTAGGTGAGCGCCAGTGCGCGCAAAAGGAGCGACATTCCCCGTGGGTAGACGAAGAGGTCGTCGGTGATATGGCAGCCAGGCTCATACCAAGGCCCTGAGCTACCAGCAGTCACACCACTCGGATAGGCGATTGCGGCTGGTGGAACCCCTGAAGGCTTATCACGG
>JAYYQC010000318.1:0-3394 GCA_036128675.1 Myxococcota bacterium
AGCGACACCTCCGAAATACAGATCTCTCTGAAGAAAAAGTGCCCAAATTTAACGCAACCCGCCATGAAATTGTCCGACAATCCTATCGAACTAAATTTGTCGGAAGACGTATCGGCACACCGGGCCGCCGACTAAACGCGAACATTCTCACGCTAACTGGAGACTAAAAAAATGAGTTTAACCAATGCACTAAGAACTCCTTCCGGATTTAACTCGAACCATCATGCTCTTCGAGACAGCGCTTCAGTCATTTCAAATGCAACTCCTGAGTCGGTAATCAGGAGTGCCACAACAAATATGAGTGACTCTTTCAGCAGAGCCAGCATCCCCAGCACAACCCGAGAGGAGCTCTCGGCGCTCGAGCGCCCACTGATCAACAGTACCCGTTCTTCAACAAGCAGCGCGGCCGAGCGACTTACCGCCGACCTCGAAAGCGGTGTGCGCTCAAATTCAACCCTGATGACTCCCGGAGCCGAGGCTCGGGTCATCACTACACCTTCGATCGAGGCGCCACGCGAAACGAACGCTACGCCGTTGGCGAATACAACTGCAGAGACCGAAGCCGCCGAGCCCAAAGAGAGCTTTTGGACTTGGCAGAATATCCTTCCCAAAGTCGCCATCGCGATTGGAACAATTACTTTGGGCATTGCACTCTGGAACACAGCTGCAGCTGCGCCAGCCCTACTCAAGGCCAATGGAGTCCTCGCGGGCATGGGTAAAATCGGCGCTGCCTTCATCAGCAACCTCGGCCAGGCATTTCTTTACGTCGTCGTCACACCTTTCGTCGCAGCGTACGAAGGTATTCGCGCAACTGCCATTGTCTTGAAAGACGTCATCGCTGCCGGTGCTCGCCTCCTATGGCAAGGTATCAGCAATACAGCATCTTTCGCCTGGAATAACGTCATCGTTCCAACTGCACGCTTTCTGGCACCTGCGGCCGAATTCGTATGGAATAATGTCGTCGTGAAGGCCGCAACTCTTATCAAAGACGTCGTCGTTTGGAGCTTTCAGAACGTCGTTCGACCAGTATTTGAGTTCATCGGACCGGCGCTTAAATTTGTCTGGGACAACGTGCTTTACCCTGTTTTGGACGCGACCTTCTGGGCAATCGGTAAAGTCTTTGAAGGGGCATTCTGGACAATCGGTAAGGTGCTTGAAGGCACGTTCAATGTCCTGAGCTTCCTCTATACGAATGCGATGGTTCCGGTTTCACGCTTCATCCGAAGCGTTGGCAGCGCCATCGGTCAAGCATTGGCACCCGCGGCATCATGGGTCTTCAACAACGTGCTCGCTCCAGTCGGTCGGGGTATCGCAACCGCAGCCGTCGCATCCTACCAATACGTCATCGCACCCGTCGCATCAGCTCTAGGGTCTGCTGCACAAAGCGTCGCAAGTGGCATTGCGGCAGCTTGGCGAACCGTTGCTCAAACAATCTCAGCGGTCTTCGCCTAGGCAGAGGGTAGGGCCTCCGCTTGGGGGAGGCTCTATTCAACCCACTCTTCCAAATCTTCCACACCACACATTGCAGCTAACTCCTCCTTCGTCGAAACTGTCTCTGGGAGGATACCTTGTTCGAGACCACTGAATGCTACGGCGTTTTCACGAGACTCCTCGGCCTCACCTTCGCCTTTCAGCTTGGTTCGACCGGCTATCAGCTTCTACCGCTCATCGGTCGCAATGGTGTCGAACCTATTGCGTACTTAATCTCGGCTTTTAAGAGAAATCATGGTCACCTAAAGGGATTTTTAAAGCTCCCCTCACTTTTCTGGGTCTCAACCTCAGACACAATGATTCGAATCTTGAGTATCTTGGGTACCCTAACGGGGCTTGGTCTATTTTTGGGTCTATTCCAGGAGTTCAGCCCGCTAGCCTTTCTACTCTGCTGGGCGATTTGGTTAACATTCATAAACTCGAATTCGAACGTCTTTGGTATCCCATGGGACAATCTACTTCTTGAGGCCGGCCTCCTCGCTATTTTGCTGCCTGGTAATGTCGCATTCAATAGCGTTGCACTTCAGACCACGCCGCATCCATTCGTACACTTTTTAATTCTCTTTTTGAGCTTTCGCGTCATGTTTGGAATGGGGCTGAATAAATTTAAAGTCATCGACCATCGGACACGCGATGGAAGCTTCATCTACCAT
This sequence comes from Myxococcota bacterium, assembly GCA_036128675.1. GTDB lineage: Bacteria > Myxococcota > XYA12-FULL-58-9 > XYA12-FULL-58-9 > JABJBS01 > JAYYQC01. The sequence goes on from JAYYQC010000318.1 coordinate 2,145, forward strand.
TTCTTAGAGTGGCAACCCTTTGGAACCAAGGAATCGCTCTATGTCCACGCCCTTCCAATACCAATTCATAAATTACTCTTGGCTGGCCTTTTCATTTCTGAAGTCGTCATGCCTTGGGCAATGTTTTTAGGACCCGAAGGGCGTCTAGCATTCGCGTTATCGACCATTGGCTTACAGGTTGGCATCTACCTCTGCGGGAATTTCGGTGTATTCAATTTGATGCCTTTGGTTTTGGCCATTCCCTTCTTTGCAGACATATCGCTCGTTTGGGACATTCAGACCGACCCTCTAACGCTGATTTGTGGGCTTCATTTGGTGGGCTCACTACCCTACCTCTTCTTACTCAACTCATGGAATCAAGGTCTTTGGGCCTATGTCCCGAAACAAATCAGAGACTACTCCCCCCTACTGGCACCAATCGCTACGTTCTACCGTTTACTCGCACCTTTTCGAATCTGGTGCGCCTATGGTATATTCACGCCCCGGCATAACTATCCCAAGCTCTTCCCAGTCATCCAAATGAGCGATGATGGGGAGCGCTGGTATGATGTCCAAACAAAGTATCTCCGGTATATGCCCAACGAAACATCTTGGCATTGGGCCCCCTATCATCCGCGATTGGATCACTATTTCTACTACACACACTTTAGAGGCTGCGACTTCAAGGTGTCATGTCTCAGCGGTATCAACCCCTATTACGTTCATCAGATAGGCTTTACCGAAAAGTTGGTGGAGCACCTTTATCGTGGCAATCCACTCGTCCAATCCCTCTTTGAGAATGTACCCATCGCGAAGCCTCAATATATACGTCTCGCCACCTATGGTTTCAAACTAGAAAGCCCATCTCACTTTAAGAAAACTGGTAACTTCTGGAAACGGCAATTAATGGGTGCAACGAAGCCACTTCAGCGACTGGAGCTGGATGCAAACACGGGAATCCACTCGACATACCAACCATTCATTTTTGATACGCTCGACCGGGATGATGAAGGGCGTGCGTTCTATGAAGTCAATTCGAAGCGGTACCTGATGCAACGAGAGCCGCTGGTTGTAAAAGAGGAGGCCGAAGATACAGCCGAATCCCTGCACTACAAATTTCCCAATAATGAATACGGGGGCCTCTAATCTCGCGACGAAGAGATCAGTTTCTTCAGCTCGATGACATTATTAGACTCTCGTAAATCTTTTGCATTGAGATAGCGATACTTGGTCGCGGTGAACTCAGGGATAAAGCCTTTAAGCGTTCCATA
>JAYYQC010000319.1:0-14107 GCA_036128675.1 Myxococcota bacterium
AGCAGAATTTTCGCAATTTACGCCTAGGAGCCTTTAGGACATCGCCATTCGCCGATTTAAGAGCATCGCTCAAAACGACCCCCTTCGTACCAGTCAACGTTGCACGGATTGTGCTTTTGCGGGTCAGCGCGTAGCGTTGTAACCGGATCTGACCACATGGTTTCAATTGAGGGCCTCCATCATGTACCTGGTAATTCGACAGTACCTAAGCCACTCTGCGACGCTTCGCTCTTTGAGTCTGATGCTCTGTACCGCGTTGAGCCTTGGATGTGCGAGTTCCAGGGATGATGCCTCTCAGGCCGCTGCTTCGGATGTTGGCGATTCGTCATCTAGCGCTGATGCTTCAGAGCCCATCGGCCCCGATTCAACCCGAAGCCCAGCCCGTGTGTTTTTATGTGCGGAGGCCGACTTACCAACTGGCGTTTTGGAGGCGCTCGCTGCCGCGGAGTTTACCCGCTGCGCGATGCCCTTTGGGATTGTATTGGCAGCGGATGACCGAATGCCTGAAGCCTACGTTCAAAAAGCCGCTCAAATCCTCTCCGAACTCATGGATCAGAATATGGATGGTGTTGCCGACGATGAGGCATTGGCATCGCAGCTCTCTCAATGGTCAACAGCGTGGCTCGCGATGCCCTGGGATCCCGAGCGATGGGAAAATAACCAGCTTCCGCAACTACAACGGGCCTTGGGCTACGATATCGTCATTCCGCGTTGGTGGATGGAAAACAGCTCGAGGCCAGAGCCAGGCGTTCAAGAGCGTGCCATGATGGTTGAAGAAATCGTCCATTTTATGACCCAATTTGGCTGGAGTGAGCTCTACCCGGTTCAGTTTGGCGTCAACGGCTGGTCATCGGTCATAGCCAAGGAAACGCAAGCGGCCTCCTGCGACTGGTGGCAACATCCGGAAAATGATTGCCCCGGCAGCCCAGCCGAATACCCAGGCGATTGCTCAGACCCATCTTGCGACGTCGTTGAGTTCTATCAGCAGGTCTTGGTCTTGCGTGCCGGTATGACACCTGGTTGGTTTGGGATTGGATTCCCGCAGGATAAAGAGAGCCTCGAAAGCAAATTGAGTCAGGAACTCAAAGACATCATGGACGACCCGCAATACCACCAACCAAAGCAGCCTCTTGAGATGAATTATCCGTTTTAAGTCGCTTTTAAGAACGGGTTATTATGTAAAATCAATGTGTCGTTGTTAATACGCGACGCCGACGTCAATCTTTCGCGCCAACGTTTCGTCTATTGCACTCAGTCGTTCATAAAGGGTTTTAGGCCAGCCCGACTTTATCGCTGAAATGCGCGTATTCACCAATCCTGGCTCAAGCGGCTCAGTAAAGACCAACCGCACCATCTGCGCGGCTCGATGTTTTGAGTTCGTCATGATGAGGTCATAAGGGTCTACAGCTAGTGTTGCCATATAATGGTCCAGTGAATGCACCACAGTGGAAAGAAAAAGAGACTCCGCATCTACCTTTAAAGAATGGTCCTCGATGGTTTTCATGAGGGCTGCGCGGGCTCGGTACACAAAAAGGGTATAGCGTGAGTGTTGTGCTAGTTCTCGCAACAACGTTCCTGCTCCATGCTTAGGTATCCCCCGCCGGCAATTATAGCGGAGCGCTTCTTTCATGGTGTTTGGGTTTCGCTGAAAAGCCCGTCCGGTGAAAAGAGCGACTGCGTTGGTTGCCAAGGTCCAGGTTGCGGCGCGGTTGAGATGGGCGTCCTCATGGTTTGGGATGGCGGCCCAATTCGCATACCCGTGGAGTGCGGTGTGATGGTAGCTTGAAAGGGCTAAATAGAGATAACACAGAGCATCGGAGCCTGTTCCAATCTGCGTTCCATTCAGTTCACACGAGAGAGCTACTCGGCGCTGTAGATCAAGTTCTAATCTGAGACACTTTACTTTGAGGATTTCGCCCGACGTTTCCGTACCGGTCGGACAAAGCCAGTTTTCATAGCGAAAGGTAGCGATGCGATTTCCGCTTTCGTCGCTATGAATGCTTTTGACGCCTAAGCCAAGCGATGTTTCTAACACCAATTCTGCCAGTTCTCTTTCTGTGCTACCCCAGAATGCTTGATAGGCCGGGTGCCAGGTTCGCGCCCTTGCGTAACCCAACTTCAGGCAGAAGCTCCGCACCTGATGACGCAACCATCTCCAGGCGCTGTTGAGTACATAATCTTGGCGAAGCGTGTATTTATACCTGACCCATCGCCAAAATTGCAGCCGACGCATGACAACGCCACGGGGTCCGCCAAGCGCCCTATCGCTAAAGCCCTCTGCACGCTTTTCCTCATGGCCGATTTCCACGCCGTCTTTAAGGTCCTCGACAAAGACCTCGTGCCATTGGCGGTAGGCTTGCAAAAGGTCGTATGCAAAGAGTCCAATCAAGCATGCAAAGAGCGCCACGGTGGCCGATAGGCTCTCGAGCGATACAAAGGGCAATGCCAACGCTCCGAGAGATAGAAAGGCTGGTCGAAGATAGCTGATGAGGCCGAATGCCTTGAATACATGACCTGGTAACCGGACGGAACGCCGAGAAGCGCTAGCTTCTGGGCGCTTATTCTTCAGCGATGAATGGTGGAATGATTGTAGCACGCTTTAGCCTCGTCTCTCTGGTGCCAGCGGCTTCGGGGCCGTGGGGCAACGCTCTAACGAGGTATTTGTAGGCTCGGATGTAGATCTGACATGAGGGGGTGAAAAGGCTCCCCACTCTAAGCTTGCGATAGAACGTCTGAGCGAGAGCGGAGCTGCCTTTAGCCCTGCACGGGTTCCGGTTCCGGTGTTGGTTCGGCCTTCTTCTTCGCCCCATCCGGAATCGCGTTCCAGATCTTGAGCGTAAATACGAAGCCTAGAACCGCAAACGGCAGGAGGAACAACGGCCAGAGTGACCAGTTCCCTGCTTGGGTCGCGGCTTCGCCGGTTGGTACCAGAATGCCGATGATAACACTCTGAAGACCGGTGCCGAGATAGACAATACCGTCGACGATGCCGACGACGATGCCGGCATTCTTCGAGCCACCGAAATCGGTTGTCGCAGTCCCGGATAAGATACCGTGGACTGCAATGACCGCCATCGAAATCACCATCGCGGCCATGCCTGGGAGCCATAGACCGGTCCACTCGCCTGCATCGTTCTGACCAACGCCTGGGACACCAAACCAGAGTGCAACCGCGCCAACTGCCATCATTCCGTAAAGGATTGCGCACATTGGAGCCCGGCGGGACTGGAAGAGGTGATCTGAGACCCAGCCAGTAGCATTCGCACCAATGAGGCCGCAGATGAGGAGCGAAAGGCCCCAGTTCTCGGTGATGATAAAGTCATTGTAGAAGCCGACTTCTTTTCCGAAGAATGTGTACCAGTGCATAATGCCGTTTCGCAGAATGCCGCTGCAGAACTCGATCAAGCAGACAAAGCGAAGAACGGGGTGGCTGAAGATCTTAACAATTGCTTCTTTGACCGGGATCCGCTCGCCGTGGGCAGAAAGTGCTGCTTCACCAGTGTTGAAGTCTTCGTAACCGGCTTCGCCCGGAGAATTGCGAAGGTAAAAGGCCATGATGACCCACATCAGTGCCATCATGATGGCTGGGATGAAGAATATCATCCAGTTCTCATCGACACCTGAGTGTCCTAAACCGAACACCGCGGAAAACAGCGCTGGAATACCAGAGAGAGCCTCGGTGGCTTCCGCGGCACCAGCGCGGGTTGCCTTAACCACCGCGAAGCCCCAGTCGAAGGCAAAGTAGATACCGGCACTGATGATGGTTCCAAAAATGGTTGAGAAGGTGCCCCGCTCGCGTACGTGAAACCACGGTGCCTTGACGGTAACAATCGCGACCGCGCCAAAGGACTGAAAGTACATGTTCACCGCATAAAGGAAGGTGAAGACAGGGATAATTGCGACGTCCCAGCCCCATTGGCTGGCACCGTAGAGTGTTAGTCCCATCATCGCATTGGCGAAGATCGACCCAGCGACGCCGATAAGCATGCCCCGGCGGCCTCCGAACTTGTCGATAAAAGGTCCGTTGATCAAGAAGGCACAGCCGTAGGTAATTGCGCCAACCATGAAGATATTACCGAAGTCGACCTTGGTCATCAGGTCACCTAGGGCGCTCTTCGCTACCGTGAGGTTATAACGCCCCATGTACATAAAGGCATAGGCGAAGCCCATCGGGAGCCAGTTGAGGAGACGTCGAAACCGAAAGGCGCTAGAATGTTGAAAAGGCATGTCGCTGGCCATGTCATTATCCTGTTTTGAATAAGGTTTTCGTCCGGGGGCGGGCGTTATCAAAGTTGCGCCAGAAAGGAAATTCTTCACCCGGAATTTCTGGCGAAAGGCTGTGCTACTTGGGAGGGCCAAGGTTGTCAAGAGATGGACTGTGACGCTTGGGAGTGCCCAAGTCGACAACTAAAACGCTGACAGCCCCAGGCCGCGTTCGAAGGTCGGGGGTATTAACAACGTAGCGGTTTAAAATCCCCAAAAGCTCTCGGACGCGACGCGCTCTCGACAAGTAGACTTGAGGCAGGATGCGCCTCTGGTCGCCGCCCTGCTTCGCTGGCATCCCTCTTTGTCGTCGCCATGATGTCTTCGCAAGGCCCAGACTTGGTCCCGCTTTACCTGGAAAGGCCACACGCCGTAGGTCCTTTCTCCAACTTTGACATCATCGATATGACCTTCGAGGCCATCGCTGAACGTGCTCTTGCAGAACTTTTTCGCATATTTCGCCAGCTTTCGAATAATACTGGTAGAGGCATTCTTCGCTTCCTCGATGCGAACCCCACTCGTCGACCCTTTGTCGTTTGAGGAAGAATGGGCAATGGTGAAGTCGAACTCGGAGGCAGATATACGGTCGCAGTCTGAGCGGCGGTCGATAGCTTTGAAGCCCAGCGGATCGGGACCAACGCTTACAACTGTCATGACATGTCCGGCGCTCACATTGATGATGTCTCCGGGTAAGAGGCTCAGATCGCGCGAAAACTCTGGCTTATAAAAGCACGTATCATCTCGGCTGAAGACACTTCGCAGCTCATGTGTTGTAGGTGAAAAGGTACGGCTTTCTTGGTCGACGTAATAGTTTAACCCCGCAGCAGCTAGCGTTCCCGCAACAAATCCGGAGCAGTTCAGGCGAGCGAAGGCATTGAGTTTACCCCGCCGGCTTTTAAGCTGTCCTGCATTTGGATGGATGCTTCCATTCATGAAGCTGATATAATTGAGGTTGGCATCACGCCGGTCGGTACAGCGATTTGTGCGTGTGTAAGTTGCGGATGACCCCCAGGCACTTCGCACCGCATCGACTGGATTTACATTCGGATTGAGCAGTGGTGCGCAGCTCTGAAAGTGAGCCCCCGCGAAGGTCACAATCCCCCTCTGAGCACGCTCCGCTGTCTCCAATTGGGCTTCAAGGCTCGGGCTAGCGACGGATAGCGTGGCAGAAAGAAGCAGGGTTAAGCCCGCGATAATATGAGCCTGGATAGATTTCATTGATAACTCCCTCAAAGTAAAATGTGTGGCGTTCCGATTGCCCGTGCTTGGGGTGATGCCGGGTGCTCCGACTCTTACACGGATAAATCTACTCTCGGTTAGATTATTTAAGAATGGAACAAGAGCCGGAATGACGTCGATCGTTGGCACCGTTAACCACGGGAGACAGCTGCCTGTGGGCTTGCTGCTGAACCTCTGTGTAAGTTACCGTTTTATCGAGGATTTTATAGAGGGCTTCCAATGCCGTTTCTGGCACGAGGGTTGCTTTCCTTTAGGACGGACGTTGGTTTTTCACGGGAGGTTCATCAAGGTGTCTGGTGGAGCGGCTAAGCCTAGCGAGCATTGTTCGACGCTCGATCTGGTGGCAGGATTCGCAGGGATGCGTGGATTATTCCCGACCTTGCTCACTCTACTGATGCTCGGGGCCTTGCTCGGGTGCTCCAGTCATGAGCGACCCGCGGAGGAGGCCGACCGGGCTGAGTCCACCGTACTGCCAGAGCCGGCGCTTCCACTACAGCCCGGAAATTTAAGCCCGACCCATGTCACCCTCAACGACTCCTTCGATTCGGATGCTTTCACCGATGTCGAGAGCTGCGGAGAATGCCACCCGAATCAGGTCCGAGAGTGGCGCGAGAGCACCCACCACCTTGCTTCATTTAATAACCCGTTTTACCGCGCATCCTTTGAGGATTACGTCGCAGAAGTCGGTCGAAGCCGCGGTCGGTTCTGTGCAGGCTGCCATGACCCGGCTCTCCTGTCGGGTGATGTTTTGACTAAACCTATCGCTCCAACCGATCATCGAGCACACGCTGGTGTGACTTGCATCAGCTGCCATGGTGTTCAGAATGCGACACCTACTGGCGTCGGGAGCTACACCCTCGAGGCGGTGGCGTTTGAGCGCCCCGTTAAAGACGACGCGCAATCTCTGACCCGGCATCGCGAGGCAATGGCCAATTCGACGCTCAGGAGTGATGCACTCTGCATCAGTTGTCATAAGGGCTTCCTGTCTCAAGCCTCCGGTCATGACAACTTTATCCCGGCGTTGGATGAGCACCGACCATGGCGTGAATCGGCCTGGGGTGGCTCCCAGGCTCACCGCATGGTTCTGGAACCCCGGCGCGAGAGCTGTCGGGGCTGTCATATGGCGAAGCACCCGTCTGGAGGGCATAGCCATCGCTTTGCCGGTGGACACGCTACCCTTGCGAAAGCAATCAAAAGTTCGGAGCAGCTGGAGGCAGTTGAGTCGATGGTCAAAGATAAGCTCAAGCTCTACATTGCGCTGACTCCCCGTGGAGTCCAGAGCTCAAGTCCACTTCAGGTCGATGTGACTATTGTCAATCACGGCGTCGGACACCGATTTCCAGGTGGTGCACGCGACCTTCGTGACACCTGGGTTGAGATCGAGTTTCTAGACCGGAAAGGACGCTTGGTCGCAAGTTCTGGTCGAGACTATCGGCACGATGCGACAGAAAAGGATGTGCATCGGCTAAGGGTCGGGCTCGTCGATGAACACGGCGAGCTCATTGAGACGCACGGTGTCGGTCATTTTCGAACCCCTGCGTTTGACCACACAATTGCACCCCAGGATGCGGCTATCGCTCGATATTCGTTGTCGAGTAGCTTAATCGGTCGAGTCAATTCGATTCGGGCTCGACTTCTTCAGCGTCGACTAACGCCGGTCTTTCATGCTTATGCTTGCGAGAAGGCGCTTACGGATGAGGGTAAGCGCTTTCGGGAGGCCACTACGCGGGTCAGCGGGCTTACGGTCGACGCCTGCACTGAACAGCCCATCCTGACTCTGGCCGAGGATATTGAACTGCTTTCTTCACGCCAGCCTGTCGCAGATTGGGAAGAGCTCTACTGGTATGGCGTCGGTTTAACCCGTGACCTTCAGGAGCGCGCTCGATTTGCCATCGCGATCCTTCGAAGTGCGTTGAAGGTGGGTCCGGAGGCGGATAAGCGTCCGGAGGTTATGGTGCGCACGGAGCTTGCCCGTGCGCTACTGCGAGCTGGACGTAGCGCTGATGCGCTCGAAGAACTCAAGGTCTCCGAGGGCCTGCTTCCATCTGAACCGGTGATTTATGCACTTCGGGCGCAAGCCTTGCGGCAGACCTGGCGCCTTGAGGAGATGATTTCGCCTCTTACCTCTGCGTTGGCGCTTGCCCCTGGGGACGCCGGGCTGGCGCGCGATTTGGCCATGGCCTACGGGAGCACCGATGAGCATCGCTCTGCCCTCACGGCAGCACAGCAAGGGCTTCGGCTTGAGCCAAGGGATGTCGACCTTCTGCGATTGCAGATGCTTGCCTACCAAAACATCGCGCCGGAGAGCCCACAGCATAAAGTCGCAGAGAAGGTCTTTCTTGCCCATAAACGCGACGAAAAGGCTCCGACTATTCGTATAGCGTGTAGTCAGACATCGGCTGAGTGCCTCAAAGAGCAGCTGCCGATCCCAAGCAGGACGTTAAAGCTAAATAACCCGACTAATTCACAGGATTGATGGGAGGGCCCGAGGCATGATGCTTCGAGGGACCTCCAGGGAAGGATAAGGACAATGACACTAACAACACTAAGACCATTGCTAGCAGCCGTCGTAGCCTACGTTGGATTGCTCAGTATTACACCAAGCTCGGCGAACGCATTTTGCGGATTCTATGTTGCTGGAGGTGAAAGCAGCCTCTTCAATGATGCGACTCAGGTGGTCCTCATGCGGAAAGGCCAGCGTACAGTCCTTTCGATGCAGAACAATTATCAAGGTCCACCCGAAAACTTCGCGATGGTTATCCCGGTACCGGTCGTACTGGAACAAGACAACGTCAAGACTTTGGCACCAGAGCTTTTTGCGAAAATCGACAATCTTTCTGCGCCACGCTTGGTCGAATATTGGGAGCAAGACCCGTGTATGCCAGATTATTACGACGATGACTTCGCGACTGGCAACGCTGCGCCGGAGGATGCGGTCGACGACGGTGGGACAGGCGGCGGCGGTGTTGTGGTCGAGGCCGAGTTCGAGGTCGGTGAATATGAAATTGTCATTCTGAGCACTGATGATGCGACTGCGCTGGAATCGTGGCTAACAACCAACGAATACACGATTCCCGAAGGTGCAAGCGATGCATTTGACCCTTATGTTCAGGGTGGTTCATATTTCTTCGTCGCAAAGGTGAAAGCCAACGAGGTTACATTTCGTGATGGAAATGCTGTGCTTTCACCACTTCGATTCTATTATGATACCCCAACGTTCAGCCTTCCAATTAAGCTTGGCCTAATTAACGCGCAGGGCAGTCAAGACCTTATCGTGTATACCCTCGGAGAGGAGCAACGCTATGAGGTTGCAAACCGACCCAACGTCACCATTCCGACTAATATTGAGGTGATCAACGAAGTCCGTGATGATTTTGGTACCTTTTATCGGACACTTTTTGCTGAAACTATCGCACAGAATCCAGGTGCGGCGGTCACGGAATATTCTTGGGCATCCTCCAGCTGCGACCCATGCCCGGGCCCAACTCTGGACCAAAATGACATCGCGACGCTTGGCGGTGATGTGGTCGGTGAGACGGATGATTGGAGCTGGCGGAACTGGACACTCACCCGTATTCACCTCCGCTATGATTCCTCGACCCTTGGCGACGACCTGGTATTCGCCGAAGCTGAACCTATCTTTGGCGGCCGCGAAGTCTACAATGAAGACCGTGAGCTAGAGACCGGCTCTGGCCCAGGCTGGACCAATAACTTTCAGGGCCGCTACATCATCCGTCACCGCTGGGACGGCCCAGTTGAGTGTGGGTCCCCCGTCTATGGGCGATGGGGAGGCCCAGATGGGTCGGACTTCCCTGGCGCACCACAATCTGCGACGAGCCCGAATACCGAAGGTGCAGCAAGCTCGGATAGTGGCACGGCGGGCGGAGGCAATCTGCCCTCAGACGACCTTGAAGATCTGGTCTATGACAACATCCCTGAGCTTGACGTGGTTGCGAGCAATGATCCCCCGGCCAGCACCGCTGCTTCGAGTGGCTGCAGCTGTGAGTCGGCGGACGGGTCGGCGTTCTTCTTACTGATGGGCGGTCTTTATTTTCTAAGTCGACGGCGTCGACGCGTCATGGTGAAGTAGTCTGTGAGGGGCCTCGTTGCCCCTCGTGCTTCGCTCAGTGAACAACCCAGCTGGTGAAGACGCAGTATTCTTCGCCCTGATACTCGACCCGGATCTGGACTGGCTTATTTAGCTCTAGTGGCATACCGCCAAGATAGCGGCACTCGACTCCGTCGCAGAAAGCGCGCGGGTAATCGTCCGGAAGCTCATTATAGTCGCGGCATTTAATTTCGATAGGTCCACCAAGTGCGTGCTTCACAGCCAACTCCTCTGCAAGGTTCACCCTAGATTTAGCTTGAGTCTGAGACTCTCGCCAGTCTGGTTACCAAAGTTTTAAGAGAGGCCGAGGATGGCTCGCACAGCGTTCCAGTGAGCGTGACAAACTTAGTAAGAGGCACAGTCTCCCGCGTCACCTTCGAATTCGGAGCAGTTGAAATAAACACGCTGACCGCTGACCTGGTAGACATAGCTTCCATCATCGCAATAGCCATCGCCGAGCCAGCTCTGTGGCGCGCATTGACCTTGGCAATCAAGGACCTCACCAGCGCCACAGCTCTCCGGTTGAGGCTCAGGGGCAGAGCAGTCTCCCCCATCAAACTCAAACATGCTGCATGCTAAGTTAATCGGCGTACCGTGATGAGCGTATGCACGGTCATCGCAATAACCATCGCCTATCCAGCTTGCCGGCGCGCAATTCCCGTCGCAGTCGCTGACCTCATTCCCGCCACAGGTGTCGCTATTTGCAGAGGGTTCTGGCTCAGGCGTAGGTTCTGGCTCAGGCGTAGGTTCTGGCTCAGGCGTAGGTTCTGGCTCAGGCGTAGGTTCGGAGCTCAGTGAAGGCATAGCGGGTGGCGAACAGCTGAAGTCCGAGCAGATTTTCGCCGGTGTAGACTGAAGAGGTGCACGATCTCCCTGGCCCACTTCCATCAGGATGCAGTGGATTGCTCCCGCCCACTTAATAAGCTCGGTCGCATCGACCGGAATGTGTTGCCAAGTTGGCATTGCTTCTTCCCAGGCCGCCACCGCATCAGCTTCGAAGAGATCATCATCGCCGTAGACCGGTATCAGGTTCACACCATTGATGAGCTGGGTATTTACGTAGGTCCGAAAGTGACCGTCGGAGTGGCTCGGCATAGGTATACGCTGGATGGTCAAGCGGCCACCGTCCTTGAGAACGACGGACTCCAGCTTAGCGATGTTCTGTTCAAGAATCGCCGCATTGACAGGGTCCACTGCACCGACGCCTGGGGCCGAGTCGCTGGTCCGGTACTCGCCGATCACCATCGTTTGGCGGTTGGCCAGCTTTGCAAACATATCGATATGGCCGGTGCCCTCACCGTAGAGAGGCTCAAGGAAGACACTCTGCGAGCACCCGAGGTAGCGGTCTAGATAAGAGCGGATTTGCGCTTCTGTCGAGCCTGGATTTCGTTCGAAGACGGTGGTGGTCAGGTAGCAGGTCCCATCGCCATCACTGATAAAGTTTCCACCTTCAAAGTCGAAAGGCATCCGGAAGTTATTAAGTCCCCATTTTTTGGCAAGGAGCTCAGGGAATGCATCGTCGTAAAGCCTCCCTGGGTAATAACGAAGGTCCACAAAGCTCAAGACTCCATCCGCCTCAATCGAGAGTGGTCCATAGTCGCGCATCCACAGACTTTGAACGGGGAGCTGCTCGTATTCTAGGTCCGAGGCCTCTACACCGTTGCGTTGCATCTCAAGTTTAAATTGCGAGAGTGCGTAGTCGCCATCATACGCAATTATCACCTCGGTATTGAGCCGTGCGTGACGAATGATGTTAGCCACGACCTCCCCAAAGTGACCAGTCCAGGCAATGAGGAGTGATTGCTTCTCTTCCCATTCGCCCGGGCTTCGAACCAATACGCCTGGGGGCTCGGTAATGGCGAAGGTGTCGGGGTAGCTACCTCGGTAATCTTGCCACCAACCACGGGTGCCTTGACCCAATTCAGTCGGGGACGCTGGGACCATTGGCTTGGGATACCTTTCGGTTTGAGTGCTCGTGTCAATGACTTGAGGGAGGTCCTCTACCCGGCCCCCATCTCCGGGAAGCGATGACGGGACCGCGCACGCAAGATTCACGCAGGTCAGCAATGCAATAGAGCTAAGCACTCTCATAGTAGAGGCCAATCTCGGGGCGCGGGGATGAAAAGACGGCGGGCTCCGGTCGCCATCAGGCGCCGCGTCTACGCGGTGGAAAGAGCTTTGTAAAGACGCCACGACTTAAAAGGCAAAAGGTCGAAAGATTGAATAAGTTTATTGCCTTTATTTAGAACGATTCTAGGCTGAGCACCGCTTCAGCCTAGCTCTCGGAGCTGGTCTCAAGAGGCCGATTCTTTCGAATATTCATAAACCAATGTCTCGGTCCCATCGGCATTGACGCGAGGTATCCCCATTAAAAAACCGCATTTTTCAAGAACCCGTTGGGATGGTCGGTTCTGCGGGTGGACCGTCGCAATCACACGCCGAAGAGCGAGCATCGACCCGGCGTAGTTGAGAAGTTCACTTACTGCCTCCGTCGCATACCCTCTGCCCCAAGCCTCTGGTAGAAGCGCATATTTCAGCTCTGGCAGGACTTGCTTGTTAGGATGCACTAAGCCGATGCACCCGATGAAGGGGCGCGGGGCGGCACGCAGAGTGAGGCTGAACATTCCATAGCCTCGCGCCGCATAATTATCTGAGGTGACTTGAAACCACGTACGGCAATCTGGCTCCGAAAGTGGGCTTCCATCATCGACGAATTTCATGGTCAGTGGGTCGCTGTAGAGTTTCAAGACGTCTCTAAATTCCTTCTTCTGCCAGTAGCGACAGAGCAGACGCTCACTCTTAAAGATGACGACGGTCGAATTCATGGCCTAAAGCCTCGCTCGAAGTCGTCTTTACTGTCCACCATCTTGCCAGCTTAACCTACAAATGACAGCATGTCGCCTCAACCTCGCGGTGGTCGTTGAGCCGCTTAGAATATTGGATAATCCATGGCGACTTTACGTCGAATAGACCACAAGCACGCGAAGTCGGACCTCCCGGCTGGCGACGACTCTCCTAAGGTTCTCTACGTCGAAGATGACGAAACCAATTTTGATATTGCTCAAAGCATTCTGGGCCAAGGTTTTGATGTCGATTGGGCATCGAGCTCGGACCAAGCCATCGATAAGCTTGGCAGTCGTTCCTACGACCTCATTCTGATGGACATCGAGTTATCGGGCTCCGCCATGAGTGGTCTTGATTTAACGCAGGAGCTGCGTAGTGGTCGGTTCGACCGGGCGGAGCAGAGGTTGAGCGAATTACCCATTATCATCGTAACGGCTTATGCGGCCGCTTACAGTGAAAATGAGCTGCTCAGCCTTGGTGCAAACGCAATGCTTTATAAGCCAATCGAACCGAAGGTGTTGGTTGAGCGCGCGCAGGACCTCTCGCTTTAATTCCCGCTCTGGCACTTTGCCATCGCAGCGGTTAAACAGGCGTGATGGGCATGCCTGACGCAATTTCAACGGCACGTGAATCGCTCTCAATCTGGGTAGGGCTCACGATGGGCCTCTACGTCTGCCTCTTACTTGGCATAAGCTTTCTGGCGAGTCGGCGGATTCAATCAGCCGAGGACTTTGTGGTTGCTGGCCGTCGACTTGGTTTGCCTTTGGCTACAGCGACGCTCGTGGCGACATGGTTCGGCGCAGGCACCTTAATGGCAGCGGCGGATGAAATCCGGGCCAGTGGCCTTGAGGCTGCAGCGCTCGACCCGCTTGGCGCGGGCCTTTGCTTGCTTATTTTCGGGATGTTTTTCGCGAAGCGGCTCTGGGAGGAGAGGCTTCTTACGCTTCCTGAAATCTTCGGAAGACGCTTTGGTCGTCGGGCTCGAGAGCTTGGTGCCTTCCTCATGATCCCACCTTATTTAGGATGGGTTGCGGCTCAATATATGGCCCTAACCAGTATTTTAACCCTCTTTTTCGACATTGACCCCACCACAGCCATGGTGGGCGTTGCGTGTCTCGGGATCGCATACACAATGCTGGGAGGGATGTGGGCCGTGACGCTTACCGATGCGCTACAGCTCGGGATTGTCGTTGTTGGATTAGGTGCGCTCACAATCGAAGTGCTTGCGTATGCCGGCGGCATCACGAAGTTATGGCAAACCCTACCAGAGTCACATCGCATCCTTATCCCAATGGATACCCTGCCAGCATTCATGGGCTGGCTTGGTGTGGTGGCGGCTGGGTCTCTTGGAAATATACCATCTCAGGATGTTGCCCAGCGGGTCTTCTCATCAAGGGACGCACTTACAGCAAAGCGCGCCTGCTTATTGTCGGGTTCCCTTTATCTCATCATGGGAATCTCGCCGGTCATCCTAGGGCTAGTTGGCTCATTGATGGAAAACACAATTGAAACGGGTACCGTGACGCAGCTGGCGGCTATCTCTTTGCATCCGGTGATGGCCGTTATTCTGTCTGTAACTCTGATGTCGGTGATTCTTTCCACCATTGATGGTGCACTTCTTGCGCCCGCGACTGTGCTTGTCCATGACCTCTG
>JAYYQC010000320.1:0-4109 GCA_036128675.1 Myxococcota bacterium
GGCGTGCATCGTCCAGCGAATGATCTCCCCGACCTTGTCGTGTCAGCCCTCCGGGTGAAACCTGCTGGCTCAGATGACCTCCGATGTCATCAGTGTGACGTACTCATGGAGCTTTTGCAGATCGAGGACCTCGACGCATTCGTGCACCGGTGCCAAGCCTGTCAGGTCTATTGGCTTCCTGCCAAAGGTGCGAATATTCTCAAGCGTCGCAGTATTCAAATTGCGACAGGGGAATACTTTGATTCCCTCAATGAATCCGAAAAGTCTCGCTTCGTACACGCACTGTGCGAGCTGACCCCCGATGAGAGTATCGATGACCTCGAGGCGCAGCTTTGGGGCAGTTTAAGACTGGGGATTAAACCTGAGAAGACACCCGTCGACCTTGTCGTGACACCTATCCTCTCGTTCATCATGCTCATCATGATGTACCTACCTACTGACGGGAATAACATCAGTGGTGCTGACCTCAGCGCTCCAGATGTCAGCCTCTACACAACCCTGGTTGCACTCTTTCGATTGCCTGGCGTTTTTTCACTGGCCTTATTCTTCTTTCTTATGGGCGCGGTTGAGCAACGCATTCCCCGCTGGCTGCACCTCACCGGACTCGCAAGCCTCGCGGGTGGGTTTTTGGTCTTAGGCCATCTGGGTAGTGAGGGTTCTCGCGTTCAAGGTGGTAGTCTTTTCATGGTTTATGCGGTTGTGCTCTGTCTCGTCCTTTTCCCGCGCTCAACCTTTCAAACCTTCAAACATATCAGATTATTGGATTGTCCTGCTTGGCTGCTGGGAGCCGCTGGGCTTCTTATCCAGATACTTGAGCTTTGGGGGCAACCCATGATCTACCCGCTGTGGGTAGTAACGCTCTCGGTCCTCGTGGCCCTTGGCACTGTCGTCGGTGTAAAGTGGCTCAGCCTTCTCCCAACCGAGACCATATCCAAGACGACTCAATAATCCTCTGAGCTTACACCGGGACCATTGGCTTGCTCAGGAAAGCGCTGGTCAATAACACCGCAGGTCTGTTAGTGACCGGGAGCGCCCAACTTGCGAAGGATATTGAATGATGATTGGCCAAGAGCCCATTTTTGTTTTGAGCCCACCCCGTTCCGGGTCAACACTGCTCCAACGACTCTTAGGTTCTCACTCAAAAATATTCACCCATCCGGAGCCACATATCATCGCGCCCTTAGCGCATCTCGGCTTTTACAATCAGGTAGAGCGTGCGCCTTATGACCATATCAACGCCGCTAAAGCGTTTCGGGAGTTTGTCGAGGAGCTCCCCAACGGTGAAGAGGATTACCTCGATGCACTCCGAGCCTACGCAAATACGCTTTATCAACGTGTACTCCCTTCCCCGGAGCTTCATTTCCTCGACAAGACCCCAGAGAATGTCCGTTTCTGGCCCTTTCTCCTCAAGCTCTTTCCAAACGCCCGCTATATCGTCCTGACACGCCATCCAGCCGCCATCATGCACTCCGTGGCAACTTCCTTCTTCGGCGGAGACTATGAAGCTGCTCGGGTCGGCAATCAGGTCCTAGAGCGCTTCGTTCCTGCCATTGGGTCGTTGATGCGGACCTCAGATCCACGACTCTGCCTCGTAAAGTACGAGGACCTGGTGCAGAACCCGAATTCCGAGGTGGAACGCCTTATGGTGCACCTCGGCCTCAACTACGAAGAATCTCAAATCGAATATGGAAAGCATAGCCACATTACAAAGAGCTACGGCGACCCATTCGGCGTACATCAGCATCAGAAACCCGTAACGGACTCGAAGGAGCGCTGGGTTGGGACGGTTCAAAGTGACGCGCGTGCACGTGCTGCTCTTGAGCGAAGCCTCGGCGGTCTAAGTGATGAAGACCTTCAAGCTTACGGGTACCCGCGTGAGATGCTCTTTGAACCTCTTCATCGTGCCGGTGATGTAAGTTCGGCCGTTATTCCCAAGGGAAACCTCAGCTACAAGCTCCAAAGGCAGGTCTTTATGGCGCTCAAAAACAGCGCTAAACAACGCCTCGTTTACAAAGGCCTAAGCCAAATACGGTATGTTTGTGATGTCGTGCTGCGCGCACGGGATCAAGAAGATGAACAGAGCAACTAACTAGCAGCCTTCATCCCCGAAATTGGGCCCTGTATTCACACAGGTCCCGGCGGAATCCACGCCATTGCAGCTGATAGAAACCTGGTTCTCAATCGCATCCGCACGAAAGCTCGGAAGCTTGCAATTATAAGAGATGGCAAACGAGCCGCCTACGCTTCTTAACGCGTTTAGGTTTAACGATGCTAACCGTTCATTTTGCGCGATGGATAAGCCGCCAGATACCGAGGCGAGGCTGTTCATGGTTAAACTGGTAAGACGCGTGTTGTAGCGTATCCAGAGATCACCCTCGACGCTCTCAAGGCTGTTCAATGTTAGTTCGGTAATATCATCCGCAGTAATCTGGAGATCCCCCGAAACAACAGTCACCCCATCAAGCACCGCACGGTCGGACGCAGATTCGATGCGCAACTCACCCTCATAAACCTTGCCGCCATCGCAAGCGGCACAAAAGATAAGAACACTCGATATAAGCAGATGACGCATGGGCTACTCCTGACCGGTAAGCTTCTAGCGTCGAAGGCGCGGAAAGACCAGGGCTAAAAGCCCCTTCGCAGGCTATTTACTGCAGACAATCACCTCACCAACCGGCCCCCGGCGGTCGGCGCGGCTGTTAATTGCCCGACGTGCATAGACTTTTTTAATTTTAAAGTCTTTGTAAAGCTCGCGGACCAAAGGAGTATCCGAGTTACTTAGGAAACAATGCGCACCCTTCGACACAAGCCGACCGAAGAGCTCTGCAAGCTCACGTTGCTGATGCTCACCAAAGCCTTGCTTGGTGTAGGATGTGAAACTCGCGGTTGGACTAAGGGGCACATACGGCGGATCAAAGTAAACCAGATCATTTTTTCTCACGCGACTATCAAGCTCAAAGACACTCTGTAGCCTAATATCAACACCCTGAAGCGCCGCCGAAACAGCACGCAGATTCTTCTCATTGCAAATGGTTGGGTTCGCATATTTACCGAATGGAACATTAAACTTCCCGCGACGATTCACCCGATAAAGACCATTAAAGCATGTCTTATGGAGAAAAATAATACGCGCAGCGGCTTCGGCAGCCGAGAGTTCCGCCACATCAGCCTCACGAACTGAGTAGTAATATGCTTCCTCGGCACGATGCTGCTTCAGCTCTGCAATAACAGAGTCCACATCGTCCCGGATCATCTGGTAGGCCTGTATCAAATCAGGATTAACATCACTAAGAATAGCCTTGTTCGGTTCCAGATTAAAAAACACCGCACCGCCACCGACGAAGGGCTCATGATACTTATTAAAGCTCTTTGGAAATAGCTCAAAGATTTGAGGAAGCAGCTGGGTTTTGCCGCCGACCCATTTTAAGAAGGGTTTAGCACGGGTTTGAGTGGATGTGTCAGAATGAACTTTTCGTAGTGATGCATTAGCCATGACTCTCTTATAAGAGCCACGATCTTCTCATCCAAAAAATCGGCGGGGTATTTAACGTTTTACTTTGACACCGCGTACAAAAATGTACGCGGGTCAAATTCGCAATTTAATCCATGTAAGGATATCGGTAATCCGTTGGTGGATTGAAGGTTTCTTTAACGGTGCGCGGAGATGCCCAACGAATCAGGTTCCAAATTGAACCAGCTTTGTCGTTGGTGCCTGAAGCACGACCACCACCAAAAGGCTGCTGACCTACAACGGCCCCGGTGGGCTTATCATTGATGTAGAAGTTGCCGGCTGCGAAGCGCAGCTCGTTCATTGCTTCTACAACTGCACGTCGGTCTTGAGCGAAGATTGCTCCGGTCAACGCGTAGCTGGTACCTTCATCGCAGACCTTCAGTGTTTCCGCAAATTTCTGGTCATCATAACAATGCATTGTCAGGACCGGCCCGAATATTTCCTCGCGCATTAGGCGGAAATTGGGGTCCTCAGCAATGACAACCGTTGGATCAACAAAGTACCCCTTCGATTTATCAGCGTTGCCGCCGAGCCAGATGTCGCCGCCAGCGGTATTCTTGGCGTAATCGAGGAAACCGCTGATCTTATCAAACGAGCG
>JAYYQC010000321.1:0-5774 GCA_036128675.1 Myxococcota bacterium
CGCTTAACCCACTGAAATCGTAACCTTGAGCGAAAGGTAAGCTCATCAACGCACCTCGCTCGCCCGTCAGCGACGTTGAGAATTCCTTCCGCGTATCGTCGCGTAGGACGACCTGAAGAATACTATCGGATTCAAGAGTCCACGCATTTATGGGGCTATCCATCGATTGACTTCGATGGGCCAACTCTTGCACAAGTGATGGAATCCCAAGCGTCGACGCACCACTTTGGAGATATGACTCTAAAGTAGCGTCGAAGGCTGCCCCGGCAAGTGTGCTCCTTCGAAGGTCGTCAAAGGCGTAATGAGAATCAATACGCTGAACCACGCGCCGACGCTCTTGCTTTAACTTGGCGTAACGTTGGCGTTGAAGAGGGTCCAGTCCCGCTATCTCGGGGCCACCCAATGCCTCGAGCTCGGCGATGTAATCATCTAAGGAGGCCTCTTGACGGCGTAGTGCGGTGAGTTCTGCACCACTGTACGCCAACCAAATCTCAAGCACCGTACCCAAGTCTGATTCGCCAAATGCTTTATAAAGCCCCTGCATCCCGAGCTCAGAACCAAGAAACTCAACTAGATCTTCCGAGATACGTTCGACGCCTTCCGGCAATGAACCGGCCGGTGCGGTGGCGTTGCTAAAAGCGTGTCCGAGCAGCCTCAGCGCCGACCGGGCTAGGTCCGGCTCCTTAGCAAGGTTGTCCACCGCCTGCGGCAAGACCAATGTGTCGGGTGAGAGCGGTATTCCGGTGTCGCCCACCCCGGTTCTCAGTAGAAACGCGCCATTAATACCGGCATCCGCCAAATAGACAGTTGCACGCACTTCTCCATTTGCGGTTGCGACCAAGTCAAAAGCAAAATCGTACGTTTCCCCGGGGCCCAATGTCTCGACCGTTCTACGCCCTGTCTCGCCTTCTGCGAGGCGAACCCCCATCATCCCAAGCGGGTCCAACGCCAGCGAAAAGAAGTTTGCCGGTGTACTCGAGGTATTGGTGACCGTGGCATAAAGCCGATAGGGCTCATCTTTACGGACGACATTCGGATGGACCATATTGAGACTGAATGTTGGGTTACGCACCTGGACAACACCACGTGCAGTTCCGGTCAACACTTTTGGGGTCGCGCCGGGAATCGCAAGGGTTCCGGCTATATCGAAGTCAACGACATGGGTGCCCTCGCGAAGGCCCTCAACCAAGAATTCGGCCTGATGGGTTGAACCAGAGCTGATATTCGTGGCGCCGGAAAGAGTCAGCCCCTTCTCGAGAGTCTGCGCTGGATCGGTGACCGCCATCCGCAAGGGGTCATCGCCATCACCGGAGAGAATACCATCGTCACCCGCAGGCAGTCGTATGGTAGCCCGTGCATTTTCAATAACGATGCCGCTGCCGCTTTCTGAGACATTGGTCGCCATTAAAAGCACACTAAAAAACTGGTTCAGGTATGCGATATCACCTGGGATTATCATCAGACCCGTTAAGGGAACCCCGTCGTCTTCCTCATCCCCTTCATCATCCGGCGGTGGTGTGAGTGTGAATCCCGTGACCTGCACGTTGGGTATCTGCAGGGCGTCAAACCCGGAGTCGTCGATGACAATCGGTGAACCGGTGTAGCCTCCAAGAGAGATATCTTCACCCTGGTTCGGCAGAGCGATTGGCAACTCAATCTCGACATCTTCCCCATCGATCTGCATCCCCACCGCAAAGTTAAGAACCTGAAAGCTATCTTCGTCGACCACGATACCCTTCTCGGCGATCTCGTCTGCACTCAGTGGGCGTGACGACACCTCGGTGACAAGAACTTCATCTAAGACACGAATCTCGGGGACTTCGAGAACAAGGGCCCTTGGCGCCAGCAGCGATCCGCTGCTCGTAAGGAGCTCGACGGCGTCAATGCTGTAAATGCCGGGTTGAGTCTGAGCGGGAAACTCAACCGACCCATCAACCCCAGCCCGGAGTACCAGCGACGATGCCAACCCCGGTCCGGAGATCGTTACTTGGGCAATCTGCGACTCGGGTGCGGTAAGGCCGACCACCTTAAACGAGAATGGGATATTCTTGAGCGTCGATGCCGAATATTGACGTCCTTCCTGGTCGACGCGCAGGTCAACGTCGATCTCAGCTGCGCTCACCTGAATCGCTGTTTGCGCGAAGTACTGCGAGGCACTGGCGCGCAGCGAAAGAACGCAAACGCCCATCAGCATTAAAAGCGCTACAACGGGTGAGCCTTTGAACCTCGACAACATCCGAGAATCTTAGACAGAACTGGATACCTTTAAAATGGAGGAAAGCTGGGGCCAGTGTGCGACAAATCACACATTAGCAGTCTTCGTTGCACATTTACTGCACCGGCGTGAAGACGATCTCCGCAAGGTAGAGCTGGGTGCCATCTGCACTCGACTGACCTTCGACCCACATCAGGTCGGGCTGGTCGAGTGGCGATGTGTAATTGGCCATGAGAAAGCGGTGCTCGTCTATACGGCGAATCGATGGGAACGCTGTATCACCTACACCAGGGATATCGTACATGTGCACCACGCTTCGATTTGCTTGGTCAATCCAATAGAGCGCAGACCGCTTGGGCCGGGTCGAGTATGGGACCATATCCCCACCCTCATCGCCGTAAGGACCGCCAATATCTCGGCGCGCCACCATGTAGATCTCTTTGCCATGACGAAACATCTCGGGCGAATCGTAGCGCTCGGGGTCGCAAACCTCAGGGCACTCCCAGACATCTAGGGAATCCGCAGCAGCGAAACAGACATGCGACCCAAGTCCGGTGTGGTCGCCATCTTCGTTTCGAGTCACGGCCCACATGTTTCCGTCGATATCAAACTCGAAGGCTACCTCCGAAACACCGCCCGTATAGACGGCCTCAGTCCCATTGTAGAACTCCCAGGTCTTGCCATCGGTAGTGGTCTTGAAATGCACGTAGAGGTCGCCCTCGCCGTAATGCCCCCCAGTGTACGTGGTCATGTAAGTCACGCCACTGCGCGTCTTAACATCCCAGGGGACCTCAACCGCATCGATGATGACTTCGGGCTCACCCCAGGTACCGTCCTTGCCACGAATCGTCTGCCAGATCTTCTGGGGCTCAAAGAGCAAGAAGTCGACGCCCGCTTCGAAATACATCATCTGGAGCTTACCATCCCACTGAAGGAATCGAGGCTCTCGGACATCATTGCCCATCGCAATCGTAGTCTCGTGGCGCCAGGTCTTGCCCATATCCCCAGAGGAAACCACCACCATCTCAACATCGTCGTCAGCGAAATGGGTCTTGCCCGTTCGCCATCCCATAAAAAGTCGGCCTTCAAAGAACTCGATATCGACGTTGTTATTGGACGCACGAACCTTCACCTCGTCCGGTAGCCCCGGCGACGGTACAACCCACTGAGGCTCGCTAACTGTGACTTCGTACTCGACCGATGTATCCACGACCCAATCGGCTGGGTCGTCGCTCGGAGAGCTCAGCGTTGAGTCCCCTGAACTACAACCGCTGACTACAGACAACAAGACATAGAAGAACGAAATTCGATAAAGATGACGCATCTTGGACCTCCCAGGGCGAAACCTGCCTGCTTGACGAATTTTGTCAAGACTGAGGCATTCATAAGCGGATAATATTCCCTACCGCCGAGTCGATGACATTTTTTGAGGATTTCTTTAGTCAACCGACACGGAAGAGTAATTTGGGCTCTGGGCAAAGGTTAGGCAGCTTGAGACGATCAAATGTCGACTCATAAGTCTCTTGACTGACTAAAATAGTTACCCTTTACAGTCTGGTACACACCTCCGTCTTGATGTACACAGGTCCTAGTTACTTTTAGAATTCGCACTAGGGCTCATGAGTGGTTCCGACGCGAAGGAGGAATCATGTCTCAGAAGCTTTTCGTTGGTGGCCTTGCCTGGGCTACTACAGACCAATCACTTCACGATGCCTTTTCAGAGTTCGGTGAAGTTTCCGATGCAAAGGTCATCATGGACCGAGATACCGGCCGTAGCCGTGGATTCGGTTTCGTAACATTTGCCAATCAGGCAGATTCTGACCGAGCACGAGAAGAGATGGACGGTGCTGAGCTCGACGGTCGACGCATCAACGTCAACGAAGCGCGCGAGCGTCCACCACGTGGTGGCGGCGGCGGCGGCGGCGGTGGCGGTTTTCGCCGTCGCGACTAATTAAGCATTCGCTTTGTAA
This sequence comes from Myxococcota bacterium, assembly GCA_036128675.1. GTDB lineage: Bacteria > Myxococcota > XYA12-FULL-58-9 > XYA12-FULL-58-9 > JABJBS01 > JAYYQC01. The sequence goes on from JAYYQC010000321.1 coordinate 4,186, forward strand.
AATCGAAAACGGCACCCCTTGGGTGCCGTTTTTAGTTTTTATTTGTTATTCGTAAGGACTGATTGCTTAGCTATTATTTACTTCAAGCGCATCGCCCAAGAAGTCCTCAAGCCCTTCGCCGTTCTCGTCCGGAAAACCGTAACCGTGCTTAACAATCTCGCCGTCCTTGTAGAGGATGAAGATTGGGCTGCTGCGTACCCCGTTCTCTGATGCGAGGGCGTTGAGTTCAGCGTAAGCTGGATCCTGTGGGTTCCACCAAAGCTTGAAGACGTCCATCTGGTCTTCGTACTTTTCAGCGACAGCTGGAACCGAGCCAAGCTGCTCAAGGAGCAAGCAGTGGGCGCAATACGTAAGGCCAAACTTTACGAGAACTGGCTTGTCATAAGAGGCCTCAATCACCTTCTGATTGAAGTCAGCGCGGCTCTCGAGAGTGTTGGTTGCATTGAATGGCGTATTCTTATCAATCGCCATCATATCGCGTGCACTGTAGGGGTAATATGGACCTTCGCCTTGGGCTACGCGGTCGTTAATGGCACTCTCGAGGATTCGGAGCTTCTGGATAAACTTCCAGGCCTGCATGCGGGCAACGCCCTGCTCTGGGTCCATTGAAAGCTGTAGGTACTGCTGACCATACTTACCAAGCTGCTCTTGGATTTCGTCGAGGCTCAGACGACCATCACCACGGCCGCTGGTTGACTTGTCGACATACCATGAGAGTACTTCAAGGAACTTTGGGTCTTTGTCGTCGTGGTTTTGCATTGATGGGCTCAAAACCGCGCTCCAAAGTGGGCGAAGGTAAGGTCGGTAGTCTGGCGTATTTACGATGCCGGTAATCAGATGACGAAGCTCGCCGTCATCGAATCCATCTTCAGAGTATGCGTGATAAAGCGACGGAAGCTGTGCTTCAGTTGGAACGACATCGCGTGGAGGAAGATGGGTATGTGCGGGGTGTGCAGGATTAACGTGTGGCATTTGAGGGCTCCTGTTTGAGAGTGTTGCTCAAGTTCTCGCGTCTCAGCGCCGTCGGTTGCTAAAAAAAGTCGGGCATCGCCTGATTTTTTGTAACTAGGTGCCCAACCGATTGATTTCCCGGGACTCTTTCACTATCTCGGCGAGCCGGAGGAAGAGAAAACCCAATGAAAAATGCACTAACCGCCCTAGTATTTCTCGCGCTTATCGCTTGTGGGGCCAACGATTCTACACCGAAAAACCAAGACCTTCCGGCCGCAGGTAGCGCCGAGACCGATAGTGGCACAGACACTGGTTCAGACACTGGTTCAGACACTGGCGAAGACACTGGCACAGACACTGGCACAGACACCGGCACAGACACCGGCTCAGACACCGGCACAGACACTGGCTCAGACACTGGCACAGACACTGGCACAGACACGGGCTCAGACACTGGCTCAGACACTGGTTCAGACACTGGCACTGACACCGGCACAGACACTGGCACAGACACTGGCTCAGACACCGGCTCAGATACTGGCACAGATACCGGCGCAGATACTGGCACAGATACCGGCGCAGATACTGGCACAGATACTGGCACAGATACTGGCACAGATACTGGCACAGATACCGGC
>JAYYQC010000322.1:0-2155 GCA_036128675.1 Myxococcota bacterium
GTTCTGCATTGCAGACGCCATCAGGACACCTCCTTCCAACCAACCAACCGCTTCCAAAAAAGACGGATTCCACCAACCTCAGGTGTTTCTGACGGAAGCGAGAGAATCTTTCTCGCAATCGTCGAAATTCTCTGGCTTGCCAACGAGTTTGGCTCACCAAGCAGCACAGGCACACCCCCACGGGTCGCCCGGCTAATTGCTGCATCCTGGTTTATGTAGCCCAGGTAATCGATTCGGACCTGTAAGAAACGTCCCACGAGTGCCGACAGCTTACGATAAATCTCTTCACCGTCCTTGGCACCAGACACGCGATTCGCCACCAGCTGCACACGCTTCACCGCACACTGGGTCGCTAAGACCTTAATGAACGCGTAAGCGTCAGCCATCGATGTGGGGTCGGGGTCCGCCACGACAACCACATCTTGGGCCGCAGCGGCAAAAGCCACTGCATTAGAATTTAAGCCCGCTCCTGTATCCACGAGCAGGACATCATAATCATTTTCGAGTGAATCAATGGCCGCAAAGAGCGTGTACCGCTCCTGCTCTGACAGGTTCGCTAGGTCGTAGCGCCCCGAGCATCCCGGCAGAAGCGTCACACCCTCCGGTGCATCGCAGAGGATTTCATGAATCGACGCGGTGCCATCAAAGAGATCCAGCATATTCAGGTCTGGTGTCACACCGAAGGCAATATCGAGGTTCGCGAGGCCAAGGTCACCGTCGAGAGCAAGAACCCTCGAGCCACTTCGCGCGAATGCAATGCCCAAGTTTGCCACAAGGTTCGTCTTACCCACACCGCCTTTACCGCTGCTCACGGCGATCACGCGCGCGGGTCGGGCCATACTTGCTGAGACAAAACCTTCACTGCTCTGAGACATGGTCTGAATCCCTTGTGCCTGGGTCGCAACTGAAAACATGACTAACGACTCCTCAGCCTGCGGCTCGTTCGAGGTGAGAATATTCTGCTTCTACGGTTCGACGGAGGTTCGGGCCGGCAAACTGCATGACGCTATCGATGACGCGCTGAGCAATGGCATGGGGCCGGGGACGAGTAATATCCTCCGGCACACGCTGACCCATCGTGACAAATGAAATGGGCATCTTGCCGAGAACCACCGTATTCACGACCGCTCCAATCACGCGCGCTTCATCGTATTTGGTCACAATCGTCGCTGCTGGCTTGAGCGCTTCGAATCGTGCCAGGATTTCTTGCAACTCATAGCTGCGAGTCGCCGCTGGCACCGCCAAGTGAACTTCGACGTCATACTGCTCAAACATCTCCACAAGGCCTGATATCTGCCGGCTATCGCTCGGGTTACGGCCCGCCGTATCGATCAAGACCAAGTCGTAGCGATTGAACCGGTTCATGGCATACGCAAACTCGTCCTGGTTGCTCACCGCCTCCACTGGAACCCCGATGAGGTCAGCGTAGTGACGAAGCTGCTCAACCGCGCCCACACGGAACGTATCCGTTGTGATGAGACCGACCCGCAGCTTGCGAACCAAAGCCGCGTTCGCGGCGAGCTTAGCGACCGTGGTGGTCTTGCCTGCGCCGGTTGGCCCAACGAGTGCGACTACCTTATTCTTGGCTGGGCCGGTGTAGCGCTCGCGTCCAAGGAGTTCCGCGAGGACCTCCCCGAGCGCCTGCATCTGAATCGATACGCCCGCTTTCGCCGCTGCCACCGAATCCGCCGCGAGGTCTTGGAAACGAGTCCGCGCCAGCTCAGCGACATGGGAGACCACGTCGGGCGCGATATCAGCGTTCTCAAGAATGCTTCCAAACCAATCGGAGTTGCCGCCCACACTCTTGAGCGAGTACGCTGCGAGAATCTCACGGACACCTTCCAGCTGGTCAACGAGCATCTCACGAGCAACTTCGACCTCTTCGACACGAAGGTCTTCGCGCAACCCACGAATTTCATTACGCAGGGTTCGGAGACGCAAATCCATCACCTGCGCTTCCTCTTCTCGCTCGCCGCCGCCGAGACCTTGGCCAGCGAATGCACCTTTGAGAGGGGCCGGTGGGGTGTCATCTACAGCTGCTGTCACTTCGATATGTGCTGGGCCAAACATCCCCTTTGGGCGAATCTGGCGGCTACCAAAGATAATCGCATCAGGGCCCAGGTCTTCTTTAACCTGCTTCAATGCCTCTGGCATC
>JAYYQC010000323.1:0-8692 GCA_036128675.1 Myxococcota bacterium
ATGCCCCGGTCGTTGTTAATCCGGGCGAGACAACGCTCTTACAAGCCACGCTGCTCGATGAATCGACCCTTCGTCCATGGTACATGTCGTGGTGGGTGTGGTCGGGCGCAACCGTACTTGTAGGTGGTGCAACCACCGCCATTGTGATGAGCCAAGGCTATGGTGGGAGCATCCCCCTCTGTCTAAGCGCGTGCGAGCGTGATCCGTGGTACACTACACCGACCGGAATCACTGGGATCGCCCTCGGAGCCTTGACGCTGAGCGGTAGCGCGTGGCTTGCTTGGAATTGGGACGACGTCTTAGCCAAGCTCATTGACTCAGACGCCGAAAGCTTGGACGCACCATGAAGGGCAAACGCGTAGATTCACTTACCCAGTTAAGACGCTGCAACGGTGTCGGCAGTGGACTCCTACATCTAGCTCTTGGCCTTGTCCTGCTCAGCTTAAGTGCCTGTCAAAAAGAGATTGACGATTCCGCTGGTTTACCGCTTCACGATGGTCTTGAAGTCGAGCTCTGGCAAAATCCTGCAAGTGCGGAGACGCTCCGAGCCGAGATCGAAATCCCAGGCATTCTCTCGCCAACCCCGCTGGCCATCGACCTCGACAACAAGACGCTCACCGGCAACCTGACCGTCCCGAATCAAAATCTCGGCGAGGTGAGCGTTATCCTCAGCTACTACGCCCGATTGGACGCTGACCATGTCGAGGTGTTGGTCGCGGAGAGCGTCTCAACCATCACCCTGCGACAAGACAGCGTTGGACAGCTTGCTTTCCCGACGCTGACATCCAGCGCCGAGGACCCACGCTTTGATGTCAACCGAAACGGTCGCTCCAACTTAGATGACCTCAAGATTGCGATTAACCCGGCACCTACCCCCAATCCCATTATCATATCACCTCGGACCGTAAGCTTTGAGTCGGGGGTGGATGTTGGTGGCTTCACCCGCGCGTTCTTCGTCGTCTCAAACTCGGCTGAGGAATCCATGCTGGTCGACTTCAGCGTCCAGCTCGCCGCTGGACTTACCATCGCCCCACTCGAGCAGGTCTTTGAGATTGGCGCGGCGGCCCCCGACACCAGCACCACCATTCGCTTGGGACCCGGCGAAGACCAGGTCATGGCAGTAACCTTTGCGCCGAGTAACTCTCAGTTTGTCGTCGATGCGATGTCTGTCAGCGCAACCGGGGTCGACTCCACCGTGCAATACGGGAGCCTCATGCGACTTCTGGGCAACCCGGAGGGTGCCATACCGCAGCCTCCCTCAAGCTATGAGATCCCGCCGGTGACCGCGGAGAGCCTCAACAGCGAATACACCGGTACAATTGAGCCACTCAGTGCGGATGCGCTCTTCTCCCGAGCACCGTCGGGACTCGGAACCATTGAGGAAGCGGCATCGGGTAAAATTGCCGGCTACGATATCGATACTGCCCGTACCGTGCTGGTCCCAGCTGGCTACCGATTTTCGCTCACCCTCGATGGCATCGAGGACGATGTCGACCTCTACCTCTTTGAAGTGACGCAAAGCGAGACAGGATTCGAGCTCCAAGATGCCAATCAAGATGCCAGCGATGGCATCACACCGGTTGGGACCTCCACCCGCGGAGGTGCCTCAGCCGAAGTCATCAGCTTCGATGCGACTGAGATTGTTGGGCGTGACACACTGCTCCTCATCGGCGTTGACCGGGTCAATATTGAGCTTGAGGATTACGATGCCGTGCCCACCGGGCTCAGCGACGGTAGCAACGAGCCGACGACTCAGAGTGCGATGCGCCGTGAGCCTGAAGCGCGCAGCATTACATCACTGAGTACCTGCCCCGTCGACTACGATGAACGCGCTGCCTGCAGCCCCGCTGAAGGTGGCTCTCAGGTCGTGATCCGGGGTCGAAACTTCGAAGAGGGCCTCACGGTCTTCATCGCGGGCAATCAATCGGTCTGCGCCGCCATGCGTCCGGCGAACTTTGAAAGTGAAATTGAAGAAGAGCGCCTCGACCAAATCACTTGCATTACACCACCCGCAACCTTCAACCCGCGTGAAAACCCCAAGGCAACGATTGTCGTTCAGAACCCGAATGGCTCGGTTGCAACCTTCCCGGAGGCGCTCACCTACCTGCCACCGCGTCCCGTCATTTACAGCGTTGGGCCCAACCGAGGACCGCTTGATGGCGGTGCCACCATTGTCATCAACGGCGACCATTTTTACCGTCTCGATGAGCGTATTCCCGAGATCCTCTTCGGTGAGGACAAGGCAGAGTTTATTTCCGTTACACCTGAAGGCACAGCCCTTCAGGTAACACTACCCGCCTGTACCACCTGTGATGGCGAAACTGCGGTGGATGTCTCCGTCTCAAATCCGGATAAGCAGAGCTATACCTCGGTGGGAGCCTTTACTTATTTCCAGCCACTCGGCCCTGCCCCCTCCATCACATCCGTCACCCCCGATAACGGCTACAGCACCGGTGGTTACGAAGTGGTCATTGCAGGCGAGAACTTCACCGACCCGATGCAGGTACGCATTGCGGACAGCGTCACTCCGGTACCCGAAGAGCTCATTAACCTTGATGCCGAAGCCGGACGCCTTACCGTCGTCATGCCGAGCGGCCCACCTCGAAGTGTCGCAATAGAGGTCTCCAACAGCGCGGGACAGACCGATCGACTCGCCAACGCATTCACGTATATCCAGCCGCCGCCAAGCTTTAGTTCTATCGCACCAGTCGAAGGTCTCATCGCTGGTGGCACCATCACTGTGATCATTGGTCAAGGTTTCCAGCCGGGTGTGAAGGTCTTCTTCGGCGATACCGAGGCCTCCCAGGTTGCGTACAACTCAACCACGTCACTCACCGTCATCACGCCGGCCCATCCGGAGGCACTGGTCGATCTGCGCATCGTCAACCTCGACGGTCAAGAGACCACGGCCAACGGCGTCTTTTCCTTTGTCAATCCGACGCTACCCCAACCCACCATTGACTCGCTGAATCCCACTTCGGGCAGTATCGCGGGCGGAACCGACCTCACCATTCTGGGCTCGGGGTTTCAATCGGGAGCTCAGGTTCGATTTGGTACCGTCGCAAGTCCATCGGTCTCAGTTCTTAGTGACACCGAGATTCGGGCGCGAAGCCCAAGCCAAGAAGCGGGCGTCGTCGACATTCAGGTCATCAACCCCGATGGGCAATTTGCGACGGTTAATGCCGCCTTCGCCTATGTAATCCCCGCGCCAACCCTCAGTGCCGTCATCCCCGCCCAAGGTCCCACCAGTGGGGGTACCGTCATCCTCTTGACCGGCACTGGCTTTCGCGATGGAGCCACGGTCACGCTTGCGGGGGCGGAAGCGAGCAACTGTACGGTCAACGGCACGACCTCGATCTCCTGTACCACCCCGCCGCGCGATCCTGGAGAAGTCAATGTTCGGGTTCGAAACCCCGACGGCCAGAGTGCGGTAAACAGCTATACCTACGTGGAGCCCAACCTGCCGCCTCCCAATATTTACTTCCTCAGTCCAGACCAAGGAACCGAGCTCGGCGGTACACCGGTTGAGATACACGGTATCAACTTCGATAAAGATGCCACTGTCTACTTTGGAGCCCGACAGGTCGAGATCGTCTACCAGGACCTCGACGACGCGAATGCTCAGATCCTTCAGGTCATCGCGCCGGTCGGTCAGGCCGGACAATCGGTCAGTGTTCAAGTTCAAAACGAGGATGGGCAGTCCGATATTGCGCCGTTCTCCTACAACGCCGAGGAACCTCCGCTGACCCTCAGCAATCTCATTCCCCCTCAAGGACCCAATGATGAGAGCAACACAGTTCTGCTGGTCGGACAGAGCTTTGAGGTTGGCGCAACGGTGCGACTCGAGAACAACGAGCTTGGCTACAGCGTGGAGGTCCAAGATGGGATCTGGCTCTCTGGCTCGCTGATGAGCATGACCTTTCCCGCCTTTGGTCCAACCGAGGTCGACGTACCCGTCGATGTCACCATCACCAATCCCAGCGGGGAGAGCTTTATCCTCGAGAGTGCCTACCGGTTTGCTCTGCCAAATGACCCCGCTTTCTCGTCCCTGGTGCGGATCGAAGCCGTGGAGCCCGGCAATGATTGCCCACTGGGCGGGCGCACGATGCTGGTGGGCCTGGACGACGGCGATGGTGGAGGCATTCCGCTTGATGGTGTTCTTCATCCCGACGAAGTTGACCTTCCAGCTGAGCTTATCTGCAACCCGGAGGATGGGCTCAATGCACTCACCTCGGTGACACCACTCGAGCCAAGCGAAGACTGTCAGCGTGGTGGCCAGCGCGTCAGCTGGGGTCATGACAGCGACCGCGATGGCTTCTTATCCGAGGATGAGATCCTGGAGACAACCGACTTTTGTGGGGGAGAAGATGGCTTTCACAGCATCGCCATCACCGAGCCAGTTCCAGCCGGAGACGTCTGTGCCGAGGGTGGTCATTACCTGCACACCGGCCGAGATCTCAACCGAGACGGGCTGCTGACACCAGACGAATACGAGAGCAGCGTCACCCTCTGCAATGCCCGCTCCACTCTTGTTACGCCCTACCCAGATGCCACTCTCTGCGAGGAGCGGGGTGGGATCCTATTTTTGACCGGCGTCGACCAAGACGGCGATGGTCTGATCGCAGAGTCAGAAGCCACCGCATCCGCGACTGCGTGCAATGGGGCTTCGGGAGATACCGCCCTGACCGAAGCGGAGCCGGCCGATGACTTAACCTGTCCGACCGGTGGTTTCCTTTTCAAGAGCGGTCTCGATACCAACCACGACGGGACGCTTACCGAGACCGAGATCACCTTCACCCAACCCCTCTGCAATGGACTCGATGGGATCAATGCGCTTATCAGCAGTGCATCGGAGGCCAGCATCGAGGTCTGCCCCGAAGCGGGACCTGGTGCATTTTTACGCAGTGGTACGGACCTCAATGCCGACGGACTCCTCGACGAGGGTGAAGTTCTTTCAACCGTCGCAGTCTGCGACGGCCTGCCGGGACGAGACGGCCTGGATACCCTGGTGATTACAAGTCCGCTCGCGGCGGACGACCCGGCCTGTCCACCGCTGAGTCAGGCCGGTCTCTTGGTGCAGAGTGGCTTGGATCTAGACGCAGATGGTGTGCTTGGTGAGGCTGAGGTCAGCAATCAGAGTGTCGTCTGTGGCGGTGTCGATGGGCTCAGCACGCGTCTCACCGTCACCCGTGCACCGGAGGCCTGCGATGGTCGCGGAGGCTATCTCATCGAGAGCTACACCGATATCAACGGCGATGGGAGTCTCGAGCCCGAAGAGCTCGAAGAGAGCGAGACGCTCTGCGATGGCGAGGCTGGCGATACTGCGCTGGTTAACTTGGGCGATGCCCTCATTGAAGACTGTCCCGCCGGTGGAACCACCATCGCCAGTGGCTTGGATACCGACGCCGATGGCACTCTCTCGGAGCTGGAGGTCCAAAGCAGTCGGATCCTCTGCAACGGTGTCGATGGACTGAGCGCCCTCGTTGGTCAGGTCGCGATCGACCCAGGCCCCGATTGTCCCGGCGGCGGTTTTGAGATTCAGAGCGGTCAAGACCTCAATCTCGACGGACTCCTCGACCTCGAGGAGGTCACCCAAAGCTCGCTTATCTGCGTACCGGTCCCCCCCAAGCAGCCCTTGCTTAACCAGGTCGCGCTTTTCCCTGGTGACGACCCAGCTTGCCCGAGCGGGGGTATTCGACTTGAGAGCGGTCTCGACGACGATGCCGATGGTCTCTTAAGCCCGGAAGAGGTCGCCCAGGTCCAGTTCGTCTGCAATGGTATCGATGGTACCTCAACCCATATTGAGACGTTGACGTTGGTTCCCGGTGACCTCACCTGTCCAAATGGCGGGACCATCGTCTATGTTTGGCAAGACCTGGACTTCAATGGCCTAAGAACGGACGAAGAGACACAGTCCAGTCAGACCATCTGTGCCGGTATCGATGGGGTCGATGGACTCTCAACCTTTACCCAGCTCACCCCATTGACCCCGGACGAAACCTGCCCCGAGGGAGGGGTCTTGATCGAGGCTGGACTCGATGGAAACCAAGACGGACTCTTGGACCCCGAGGAGATCATCTCGAGCCAAGCCGTCTGCAACGGCGTGGATGCGCCATTTATCCAGTGGGTCAGTGAGGCCTATCTCCCCGACGAGGTCTGCCCTGAGGGCGGCATTCGAATGTACGCGTGGCAAGATGTGGACGAAAATGGCATCTTCGACCCAGGCTTGGATTTTGTTGTCCAAGAGAGTGTGCTCTGCCATGGAGCGCCCGGCGAAGCTGGATTCGACGCGCTGGTCACCACGGTTGAGATCCTCCCCGGCGATCCGGAGTGTCCCAATGGTGGACTCATGATCCTCGGAGGCCGTGACCTAAACCGAGACGGGATCCTCGACCCTGAAGAAACCACGATGTCGCAGCTGATCTGCAATGGCTCAGATGCCCTACCAACATTAAGCCAAGTGCTTCCGTTGAGCCCCGACCCCGAAGTCTGTCCAGCTGGAGGCACCGAGCTTCAGCTTGGACTCGATCTCAACGCGGATGGAATCCTTGACCCTGAAGAGGTCCAGACAAGTACAACACTCTGCACCGCAGAGACGCCGCCGACGAGTCTGATTGAGACGTTTGCCATCCCTCCAGGCAACTATTTACCCAGTCCCGATATCGTGGTCCGTGGTGATGCAGGCACCGCGGTTGCGGAGGGCCGTGAACGCCAGCTTGCCGAGATCTCGACCACCACCGACGTTTTCAAATTCCTGATCCGACTCGGCTACAATGCCAATGGGCACGCGGTCACCCTCGCCATCCCTGAGAGCGGGCCACTCCAACAGTTCACGATCGACCCTTCTCAATCCCCGACCGAGGTAAGCCTCAGCACCTACAGCCTCGCCGGGCTCAATGGTGAGGATATCCAGTCCGCGGCGAGCTATATCAGTTTTGAAACGCCGGATTACGACCGGCTCTATGTCTTGACAACCGGCGGCGAGCTGAAGGCATTCGAGCTTCATCTCAGCAATGCCACCAATGAGACAAGCCTCACGAACAATGCCGACTTAAGAGAGCTCTACGCTGGCCGCCACGGGGTCTTCGCGGCGGGGATTTTAAGCTCGGTATTTTTTGGCGACCAAGGCTCCAGTCGTTCGCTCGATGCGGCCGTCGCAGACAATATACCCGGTGCTGTGCTCGATGTTCAGTTTGGGGACGTCAACTTTGACGGTTACGATGACCTTCTGATCCTCTATTCGGATATGAGCCTTCGCCTCATCAGTGATGCAAGCATCTGGCCAACCGGTGTGACCGTGGCCCCTCTCGATCAGACGTACTCCTTGGCTGGTATCTCACCCTTTACCAGTCAGATTGCGCTTGCGCCCCTCAATCGAGACAATGATATTGAGCTCTTCGCATTTCGCGACGATGTCACGACTCTCTTCCATATCGATCCGATGAGTAATGCGATCACAGCCTCGCCACTCGGCACCGATGGCCTCAATGGCATTATCTGCCAGGACCTTCAGTTGGCCCACTACGACGCCGATGGATACCCAGAGATCGTCTGCCTCGAAGCCGACGGCAGCTTGCGGGGGTTTGAGAACGACGGCAGCGGCAATCTTAGCGCCATCCCCCCACTCTACACGCAACCAGCCAGCGACTTTACCCTCGCGTGGCGTGCAAATCCGTGTCCCTTTGGTGGTACCTTCTTTCGGAGCGGACGGGACCTCAACGCCGACGGCGCGCTCACTGAGGATGAGGCCGAATCCGAGAGTCTTCTCTGTCAACAGCCAGCCAACCAGGGCATTCCTTGGCTCATCATCACGCGAACCTCGGAGAAATGCGGCGATACCGGTGGCATCATCATCGAGGGGGGTTATGACAACAATCAGAATGGGACGCTCGAAGCCTCGGAGACCCTCTTTGGCAACGATATCTGTAATGGGCTACACGGGTTTGAGACACTGGTCCGAACAACCCCCCTCATCCCAGGCGAAGAATGTCCGGCTGGCGGTATGCGCTTTGAGAGCGGCCTCGATCTCAATCGAAACGGCATCCTCGACGGCGACGAAGTCCAATCCGATCTCACCAGCTGCTACGAGGTTCCGGAGGCCGGCTTCAATAGCTTGGTCGCACTCTCGGCTGCTTCGGAGGAAGACTGTCCCCACGGTGGCCAGCGAATCGAGAGTGGCTTAGACGACGGCGAGCCTGGTGGCGTTGCGCGCAACGGGGTCCTTGAACCGGAGGAAATCGAGAGCACCGCACTTATCTGCGCCGGCGAAGACGCCCAAGGCTCCAATCCTCCCATCATCGAGCGCGTCGACCCTGGCTCAGCCGATCCGATGGGCGGCCAGCTCATTACCCTCGATGGGCAAAATCTGATCAACAGCGACGGCTCATTCCCCGCAATGACACTCGGCGGCCGGGTCATCACCGCCGAGGAAGAGAGCACCGCCAGCGCGCTCAAGTTTATTGTCCCCCCCCTCGTACCGCCCGAGGATCTCTATTTAGGACGACTCTATGGTAATGTCCTTGAGCGCATCACGGTCCTCCGCGACGACGGCCGTGCCGATTATACGATGCTCTTTTACAACGAGCTGCGCTGCCACGGTCATTTTAGCCAGAGCGACTGTCCGGCTGGATTCGCCTGCTTCGACGATCACTGCATGGTGACCACCGATAACAACGGTATCCGCGAAGGGCCC